>DAOUID010000108.1:0-2013 GCA_034428315.1 Dehalococcoidia bacterium | reverse complement strand
GCGTAGTAGCGGGAGGCGATGAAGTCGGCCTCGCGCTCGTGCATGATCACCTCGCAGTCGGAGACCTGCTTGAGGCGGCCGGACATGCCGTAGTGGTCGGGGTGGACGTGGGTGATGACGAGCTGGGTGATCTCGGAGGGGTGGCTCCCGAACTCTTGCATGCCCTCTTCGAGGGCGGCGTAGGCGACGTCGGTGTTCCAGCCGCAGTCGACGAGCATCGTGTCGGAGCCGTGCTTGATCAGGTAGGGCATGACGTAGGGGAGGCCCTTGGTGACGCGGGGCGAGCGCTCGAGCTCGACGCGGAGTTTCTTCGCCTCCTCGTACTGGTACTGGGGGAAGGGCGTAAGTAGCTGGTAGACGCCGTCGAGGATCTTCATGGGGGCTCCTGGCAAGGCTGGGGAGGGCGGGCTGTTGCGCGTTCGTCGGAGGAAGGATCGTACGGGGCCAGTCGCACACACGCCACGTTGCACGGCGGGCCGGGTAAGCTGACGGGCGAACAGTCGCAGGAGGGCGAAGGATGCCACTCTCCATCCCGGAACAGCTGGATGACCTCACGCCCGAGTGGCTGACGGCCGCGCTGCGGGAATCGGGAGAGCTGGCGCCCACCGCGACCGTGAAATCGGCCGAGCAGGAGATCCTCGGCGAGGGGGAGGGGTTCCTGGGCGACATCGTGCGGCTGAGGTTGGGCTACGAGGGCGGTGAGGGGCCGGCGACGGTGGTCGCGAAGCTGCCGAAGCTGGCCAACCGCGCGATGGGGGAGCTGCTCGGGGCCTACGAGCGGGAGAGCTGCTTCTACGACGAGATGGCGGCCGACCTGCCCCTGGAGACGCCGCGGATGTACTACGGTGACTTCGACCGTGACCTTGCATCGGAGCGGCAGGAGGCGGCGCTCAAGCTTGCCGACCGCACGCCCCGCTTCCTCTCGGGACGGATGACGCAGCTTGGGCTCTGGGTCTCGGGCCGGAAGAAGCGCCGCTACATCCTCCTGCTGGAGGACATCGGGGATGCCGAGCCCGGCGACCAGCTGACGGGGATTCTGCCGGAGCGCTGCGCGTCGGTGCTGGCTGCGATCGCACGCATGCACGCCGCCTACTGGGAGAGCGAGGCGCTTGCGAACCGCTTCTGGCTGGTCCCGCTGAGCATTGATGCGCGCATCCGGAACGGGTTGTTCAAGGATTCGCAGCCGACCTTCCGGGAGAAGTTCGCCCACCTGGTGGATGACTCGTTCGACCGGGCGCTCTCGTGGGCGGCCGAGAACGGCGAGCAGGCGGTACGACGCCTGTATCGGGAGGCGCCCGCGACGCTGCTGCACTGCGACCCGCGTCTCGACAACGTGGCCTTCCGGAACGGCGAGCCGATCGTGTTCGACTGGCAGCTCGTGCGGCGGGGTCCAGCCGCCTACGACGTGGCCTACTTCCTCTCGGGCGCCTGCCCCGACCTGTCCGGGGACGATGAGGCCGAACTGCTGCGCGGCTACTTCACGGCGCTTGAGGAGCTGGGGGTGCGGGACTACTCGTTCGAGGCTCTGGTGCGGGACTACCACCTCGGGCTGCTGACGGCGATGCAGACGCTCACGGCCACGGACGTGATGGACATGGGCGAGGGGCGGGGCGTGCTCCTGATGGAGGCGTGGTACGAGCGGTTAGCCGCGCGCGCCGGCGGCATCGACTTCGACCGGTTGCTGGCCGCGCCGGTCGGGTAGGCTGGCGCCCATGGACCGCTTCATCCCCGAACGCCTCGACGACCTCACGCCCGAGTTCCTGACAGCGACCCTGCGGGAGACGGGCGAGCTGGCGCCGGAGGCCGAGGTGACCTCGGTGGAACGCGAGATCCTGGGCGAGGGCGAGGGGTTCATGGGGGACATCGCTCGGTTGCGCCTCTCCTACGCGGACGGGGAGGGGCCGGCCTCGGTGGTGGCGAAGATGCCGCGACTCGAAAACCGGGCGTTTGGAGAGCTCGTGGGCGTGTACGAGCGAGAGAGCTGCTTCTACGAGGAGCTCGCGGGCGACGTGC
>DAOUID010000107.1:0-4284 GCA_034428315.1 Dehalococcoidia bacterium | reverse complement strand
TAAGTACACTCCTATATCTCCTATATCTGTGTGTTTCATGTGGTAAAGCCATTCCAATGGTGAAGGATGGGTGAAAAATACTTTCAAAACAAAACCAATGTGTTTGTCTGGAAAACAAATATGGCTGCCTAATGAATATGTAAAAGGAGGAGAAAAGTTCCCATGTGGTAAGTGTGGGAAGGTGTTGGCAAGCAAGCGTTACTGGAGGGACCATACCCAGTCTTGTGTGAGGGGTAAGACAGTGGCCTGTACCGTGTGTAGGAAACCTTTTGCTAGCGCTCTGTCCATGCGCAACCACCACAGGGCTCAACATGGAGCCGATTCTGTGGTGCCACCAGGGGGTTTCGAATGCCCATTTTGTGGCAAAAAATTCCAAATTAAAAAAACATGGGCTGAGCACAAGCCATATTGTGTTGATAACCCTGACTGAAAGGGACCTTTCTATTGTAGGGTTACTGGGTGTGCTGCAGCTGACCACCCCTTCCCCCGTATTCGCAACTTGAACCATCATATGGCGACCATTCACGGGTGGAAGGAGAGGCGAGCCTAAAAACCTGTAGCATCGGCTTGCCGATGTGCAGCCTTTTGCTGTACGACCAGTCGAATGATCCCTTGGCGCCGTCGCGGGCGATGCCGGCGTTCTCGTACTGGCGGCCGACCATGAAGCCGGTGATGTTCTGGAGAAAGACGAGGGGCACGCGGCGCTGACCGCAGAGCTCGACGAAATGGGCGCCCTTGAGGGCGCTCTCGCCGAAGAGGATGCCGTTGTTGGCGATGATGCCGACGGGGAAGCCGGTGATGCGGGCGAAACCGCAGACGAGCGTCGTACCGTAGCGGGCCTTGAACTCGTGGAAGCGGGAACCATCGACGAGCCGGGCGATGACCTCGCGCACGTCGTAGGTGCGGCCGTAGTCGGGCGGGACGACGCCGTACAGCTCCTCGGGGTCGTGGACGGGCAGCTCGGGGTCGGACACCTCCCAGGGCGGGGCCTTGGTGGCAGGGATGCCGGCGATAATGCTGCGGACGATGCGGAGGGCGTCCTCGTCGTCCTCGGCGAAGTGGTCGGCGACGCCGCTGACGCGGGTGTGGACGTCGGCGCCGCCGAGTTCCTCGGCGGTGGTCTCCTCGCCGGTGGCAGCCTTCACGAGGGGCGGGCCGCCGAGGAAGATGGTGCCGGTTCCGCGGACGATGACGGTCTCGTCGCTCATGGCGGGGACGTAGGCGCCGCCGGCGGTGCAGGACCCCATGACGGCGGCGACCTGGTAGATGCCCTTCGCGCTGAGGTTGGCCTGGTTGTAGAAGATGCGGCCAAAGTGGTCGCGGTCGGGGAAGACGTCGTGCTGGAGGGGGAGGAAGGCTCCGCCCGAGTCGACGAGATAGATACAGGCGAGGTGGTTCTGCTCGGCGATCTCCTGGGCGCGGAGGTGCTTGCGCACGGTGAGGGGGTAGTAGGAGCCGCCCTTGACGGTGGCGTCGTTGGCGACGATGACGCACTCGCGCCCGCTCACACGCCCGATGCCGGTGACGATGCCGGCGGAGGGCACGTCGTCGTCGTAGACCCCGTCGGCGGCGAGGGGGCTCAGCTCGAGGAAGGCGCCGTCGGGGTCGACGAGGCGCTGGATACGCTCGCGGGCGAGGAGCTTGCCGCGGGCGTGGTGGCGCTCGACGTAGCGTTCGCCGCCCGCCTGCTCGACACGCTCAAGCCGAGCGCGCAGGTCGGCGACGAGGGCAAGGTTGGCCTCACGGTTCTCCCGGTAGCGCTCGTCGAGCACGTCGACGCGGGTGGGGAGGAGCGGAAGGTCGTCGAGGGCCATGGCGGAAGGGTACGCGGGGGAGGGGGAGGGGTGCGAGGGGCGGCTATCAGACGAAGGCGGTGACGAGGGCGACGAGGGCGCTCGCGATGAGGACGGTCATGACACCGTGACGGAACCAGCGCTCGCTGACATGGCCGGCAAGGGCTGCGCCGGCGATGTTGCCGGCGATGATGCCGGGGATGCCCGCGAGCACGGCCCAGCCGACGTCCACGTTGAATTCGCCGGCGGCGGCGAGCAGGGCGGCGGCGATGGCGCCGGTGGCGGCGAGGTAGAAGGTGCTGGTCGCGCGGAAGGCGTCAGCGGGGAGGTCGCGACCGCGCAGGTAGATGACGACGGGGGGGCTGGCCGCGCCCGTGCTGGTGCGCAGCATGCCGCCCAGAGCGCCCGCCGCCATGGCCATGCGCACGCCGCCGCCGATCGTGAAGCCCCCGAAGATGATCGCGAGGGCGCCGCCGAGGATGGCGACGGCGATCAGGGCCTGGAGGACGTTCTCGTCCACGAGGACGTGGATGCCAAGACCCACGGGCAAGCCGACGAGGGCGGCTCCGAGGAGCGTGAAGGCCGTTCGCCGCTGCAGGGAGGCGCGCCAGCGCCAGGCGATCATGGTGGCGGAGAGGGCAGTGAGCACGTTGACGACGACGACCGTGTCGCTGGCGCCGAGGACGTGGACGAGCAGGGGCGCGAGCACGAGGGGCAGGCCGAAGCCGACGATGCTCTGGGGCAGGGCGGCAAGCGCGGCGAAGACGGCCGTGAGCACGAAGGGCAGGACGCTCATGGGGCCTTCCGGAGGGGGAGGCGCGCGTGCATGGGCGGCATTCTAGCGAACGGCCCGCAGAGCCCTCAGGGGACGACGGCGGTCACGAGCGCCGTGAGGGCGGTGGCGACGAGAAGGACGGTTACGAGGCGGCGGAACCAGCGCTCGCTGACGCGACCAGCGAAGGCGGCGCCAACGGCGGTGCCGATGGCGACACCGGGGATGGCGGCGCCGACGGCGAGCCCGACATCGGCATCAAGGCTGCCGGTGGCGGCGTAGAGGACGATGGCGACGGCGCCCGTCGCCATGAGGAAGAAGGAGCCGGTGGCGCGGAAGGGATCGGGAGGGAGCTGTCGCGCCTGGAGGTAGAGGATGACGGGCGGACCGGCGGCGCTGGTGCTGGTACGGAGGAAGCCCCCGGCGACGCCGGCGGCGGCCGCGATGGCGCCGCTGTCGCCGATCGTCAGGCCGCGGGCGAGGGCGAGCGTGCCGCTGAGGACGGCGAGGGCGATCAGCACCTGGATGACCGTCGGGTTGACCGCGAGGAGGACGAGCAGCCCGAGGGGCATCCCGAAGAGGGAGGCGACGAACAGCACGCCCACCGTTCGCCAGACGACGGCGTGCCGCAGCCGCCAGACGACGGCGGTGGCGGAGAGCATGGCGAGAATGTTGACGATGATGACCGTCTCCTCGGGGTCCAGGAAGAGGACGAGGAGGGGGGCAAGGACGAGGGCGAAGCCGAAGCCGGCGACGTTCTGGGGGAGGGCGGCGACGGCGCCGAGCACGGAGATGAGGACGAGGTCGGAGGGGCTCACCGGGGGCGTCCGGGGCGGTTGACGGGGTGGCGGCGTGCGGGGAAGCTCCGCGCATGGATGTCGCGAACGAGATCATGGTGCGGGGGATCGTGGTGGGGGTCTTCGCCGAGAACTGCTGGGTGGTGGGAAACCGGCGCACGGGCGAGGGGATCTGCATCGACCCGGGGGATCAGCCGGACGAAGTCCTCGCGCTGGCGAAGGACATGGGGGTGACGATCAAGGCGATCGCGAACTCGCACGCGCATATCGACCACATTCTGGGGGTTCGCGGGGTACAGGCGGCGACAGGGGCGAGCTTCCTGCTGCACCAGAGCGACCTGGAGCTGCTGCGGAACGGGTGGCAGGGGGCGGCCTCGAGCTTCGGCATCGACGAGTCGCAGGCGCCGCCGGACCCGAACGCCTTCGTCTCGAACGGGGACGAGGTGGAGGTGGCGGGGCTGAAGCTGCAGGCGATCGCGACGCCCGGGCATACGCCGGGGAGCGTGAGCTACTACGCGGAGGGGCTGCTGTTCAGCGGGGACACGCTCTTCCGCGGGTCGATCGGGCGGACGGACCTGCCGGGGGGCGACTTCGACGAGGAGATGCGGAGCATCACGAACGAGCTGCTGACGCTTCCCGAGGACACGATCGTGCTGCCGGGGCACATGCAGGAGACGACGGTGGCGTTCGAGCGGGACCACAACCCGTTCGTGCAGGACTGGCTGCGGCGGCAGCGGGAGGCGGCGGGGGAGTAGCGTGACGCAACCTGTCTGTAACATCGGGCGGGTACGGTGGGGTGGCGGGTGTGTCCGCGGGACAGGGCCATGAACGAATCTGCGAGCTATGTGATCTCGGCATGCCGCGAGAACGACGTGAAGTTCGTGCGCCTCTGGTTCACGGACATCGTGGGGACGCTGAAGAG
>DAOUID010000106.1:0-16706 GCA_034428315.1 Dehalococcoidia bacterium | reverse complement strand
GCGGCGGCCTGCTCCACCTCCGTCCGCTCCAGGCCATCAAAGACGTACAGCTTCGTGACGCGGGTCAGGGCGACGGAGCCATCGAGCTTCGACACGGCGATCTCGTCGCCGAGGCCAACCCGGCCGTTGACGATCCGCCCGATGGCGATGCGGCCCAGGTAGTCGCTTGCGTCGAGATTCGCGACCCGGATCTGCAGGGCGCCCTCGGGGTCGCCCTGGGGGGGAGGCAGTTGGCCCACGATGGCGTCGAGCAGGGGCAGCAGGTTCGGCCCCGGCTCGTCCGGATCCTCACTCGCGGTTCCGGCTTTGGCGTTCGCGTACAGCACGGGGAAGTCGATCTGCTCCTCGGTCGCTTCGAGGTCGATAAAGAGGTCATAGACCTCGTCGAGCACCTCGGCCGGCCGCGCATCCTTGCGGTCGATCTTGTTGACGACGACGATGGCGGGCAGGCCGTGCTCCAGCGCCTTGCCCAGCACGAAACGGGTCTGTGGAAGCGGTCCCTCGGAAGCGTCGACGAGCAGCAGCACGCCATCGACCATGGTCAGGGTGCGCTCGACCTCGCCGCCAAAGTCGGCGTGGCCGGGGGTATCGACGATGTTGACCGTCCAGTCGCGATAGCGGATGGCCGTGTTCTTGGCCATGATGGTGATACCGCGCTCGCGCTCAAGATCGATGTTGTCGAGCGCCCGTTCCTCCACGCGCTCGTTCGCGCGGAAGACGCCGCTCTGGTGCAGCATGGCATCGACAAGCGTCGTCTTGCCATGGTCCACATGCGCGATGATGGCGATGTTACGTCGCAGGGCGTTGGCGATCCCGGACTCGGCGATCGCGGTCACGGGGCGCCGGGCTCCGAAGCAGCGGTCATAGTCTCCCCGCAGGCATTCAACTCAGGTTGGATGGTGGGCCCACCGCGGTTCGTCACGCGGGCGTTGGCTCGTCCATGAGCCGGGGCTCGTCAGCCCGAACCACCGAGATGATTGTCCACACCGGCGGAGTAATGGGCGACTCGCGCGCTCGCGCGCGGTTTAGTCCTCGGTGAAGGCCGGGATGACCTCCTGCGCCCAGGCCTCGAGGGCTTCCCAGTCGAGGGGTGGGCGGATGGCGATGTTGAGGAGGTCGCAGCCGAGGTCCTGGTACTCGGCGACAAGCTCCCTCGCCTCGTCGGGGGTGCCCATGATCAGTCCGCGCTCGCGCCAGGTGTCGATGGCGCCGCCGAAGACGGTGCGGGCGTGCTCTTCGGCGCGGGGGCGGGCGGCCTCGCTGGCGGCGAGGTGGAAGCTGAGGTTGACGCTCTTCTCGATCTCGTCGAAGTCGCGCCCCTCCTGGTCGCACGCTTCGCGCAGGACGCGGGCGAGATGGCGGAACTGCCAGGGGGTGAGGTAGGGCCCGTTCCAGCCGTCGCAGAGGCGGGCGATCATCGGTAGGGTGCGCTTGCGGCCGACGCCGCCGCCCCAGATTCGGAGCCGGTCCTGGAGGGGCTTGGGATTGCAGCAGGCGTCCGTGAGGGTGAAGTGCTCGCCCTCGAAATTCACGTGGTCCTCCGTGAGGAGGAGGCGGATGACCTTGATGCCCTCCTCGAGGATGTCGAGGCGCTTGCCGAGGGAGGGGAAGGGGATGCCGTAGGCGCGGTATTCGTCCTCGTACCAGCCGGCGCCGATGCCAAGCTCGATACGGCCGCCGCTGAGGTGGTCCATGGCGGCGAGGGCGTTGGCGAGAACGGCGGGGTGGCGGTAGTTCATGCCCAGCACGAGCGAGCCGATGCGGAGGTTCTTCGTCTCGCAGGCGAGGGCGGTCATGATGGTGGTGCCCTCCCAGTAATCGCCGTGGTTCTCGTGCACGAGGGGCGCCTCGTAGAAGTGGTCGGAGGCGTCGATCCAGTCGAAGCCGGCCGTATCGGCCCAGGTCCAGAGACGGCGGAGCTCCGCCATCTCGATGTTCTGCTGAATGAGGTGAACGCCGAACTTCACTTGTCTTGCTCCTTCGACTGCTGCGCTTCGCTCCGCGCCCTGTATTACTTTCGCTCGGCTGCTCCGCTTCGCTTCGCGCTCGCGGGCGGGCCGGTGCCTAGTGCTCTACCGGTGGGCGGGAGTCTAGCGAGTTCCGTTAAGGAGAGACGGGCTAGGATGCGCGCCGGGAGGCGCCACATGACGGAGATTACCCACCGGTTCGTGGAGACGAACGGCATCAACATGCACATCGCGGAGGCGGGGGAGGGGCCGCTGGTGGTGATGTGCCACGGCTTCCCGGAGTCGTGGTACTCCTGGCGGCACCAGCTAGTGGCGCTGGCGGAGGCGGGCTTCCACACGGTCGCGCCGGACCAGCGCGGCTACGGCCAGACGGACGCGCCCGAGGACATCGACGCCTATACCCAGCTCCACCTCGTGGGCGACCTCGTGGGGTTGCTGGACGCGCTGGAGGAGGAGCAGGCGGTGGTTGCGGGGCACGACTGGGGGGCGCCGGTGGCGTGGAACGCGGCGACCCTGCGCCCCGACCGTTTCCGCGGGGTGGCGGGGCTGAGCGTGCCGCCGAACGCCTGGTCGGGCCCGATTCCGCCGACGGAGGGGATGAAGCAGCGCTTCGGCGACACCTTCTTCTACCAGCTCTATTTCCAGGAGCCGGGCAAGGCGGAGACGGAGCTGGAGGCGGACGTGCGCACGACCATGCGGATGCTGCTGTACACCGCCTCGGGCGACTGCCCACCGAACCCGGCCGCGGCAGCGCTCCCGAAGACGGCAGGCTTCCTCGACGCGATGCAGGACCCCGGCGACGACCTGCCGCCGTGGCTGACGGAGACCGACCTCGACGTCTTCACGGGCGAGTTCGAGCGGGCGGGCTTCCGCGGGGGCCTGAACTGGTACCGCAACATCGACCGGAACTGGGAGCTGATGGCGGCGTTCAACGGGAAGAAGGTGACGCCCCCGTCCCTGTTCGTGACGGGCGACCGGGACCTCGTGGTCTCCCTGATGGGGCCGAAGTGGCGCGAGCAGATGGAGCAGTCCGCCCCGAACCTGCGCGACGCGGTGATGATCCCGGGCGTCGGGCACTGGACGCAGCAGGAGGCGCCGGAGGCGGTCAACGAGGCCATGATCGCGTTCCTGCGCGGGCTGGAGGGGTAGCGGGGCGGGCGGCTACTCCTCGGGGTTGTGGCCGTTGGAGCGGGGGCAGACGTGCCCCCCGGGATCGATCGGAGCGCCGCAGAAGGGGCAGGGGGGCCGGCCCGCAGCCACGACCTCGTTGATCTGCGCGCGGAGGCGGCGGGCGGCGTCGAAGTCGAACTCGAGGGAGACGGCGTCTCCCTCGGTCTCCGTGGGTGCCTCGGCGCCCACGATGACGATGCGTCGGGTCTCCTCGTTCAGGCCGAGCGAGAGGCGTCCGGCGCGGACGTCCAGGTCGAGATTGGCCTCAAGAGGAAAGACGGGTTCGGCCTCCCCGGGACCGGAGGGGGCAAGGTCGACCTCGGCGTGCTCAAGGGTTGTCTCGATGGCCTCGCCGATGGCGGCGAGCTGCTCCTTCTCCATCCAGACGAAGGCGTAGGTGCCGCCCTGGCTGATGGCGCGCAGGCGGAAGCGGCGCTGTCCCGGCTGGCCCACGGCATCGGCGGAGAGGTGCTGGACGGGCCCGAACTCGGTCAGGGGCATGGCCGCCGATCCTACGCAGGGGCTGGGAAACGTGCCTACTGGGTGGGGAGGGGCGACTGCCACCAGCCGGGGCGATGGCTGACCTCGATGCTGACGACCCACTTGACCCAGTTGTAGCCGCGCCGGCCGGGGGCCACGAGCCGCACGGGGAAGCCGTGGCCCGAGCTGAGACGCTCGCCGCCGACCTCCGTCGCGAGCAGGAGGCGGGGAACCGTGCCGAGCCCGAAGCGGCGGCTGAAGCCGGTCGCGGAGGTGATAACGATGCTGCGGGCCTCGTCGGTCAGGCCGGCGCGTTCGAGGACGGCGCCGAGGGGGACGCCGCTCCAGTCCTGCACGGTGTACCAGCCGCCGGTGCAGTCGAGGGTGGCGCGGCGGGAGCGTTCGGCGAGGGACGTGAGTTCGTCGTAGTCGAGGATGAGGGGCTCTCGCACCTCGCCGCGGACCTCGAGGCGCCAGCCGTCCACGGGGATGCGCTGGCGGTTGTCGCCCAGCCAGTTCGTCACCGGGTGGCGGTTGCCGGTGAAGCTGGCCTCCTCGCGGGAGCCGGTGAAGCGCCGGTCGGGGCCGGAGTGGGGGGCGGCCAGGGCGAGTCCGCGGGAGAGGGCGAAGCCCGCGCCGCCCACGGCGAAGAGGCGCAGGACCGCGCGGCGGCTCGCGAAGGCGGCAGCGGGGCGTCGCGGCCACCGCAGCAGCACGTGCAGGGCGAAGAGCGGCACGAGTGCGAGGGCGAGGATCGTGTGGAGCACGAGGGGGCGCATCTCGCCGTAGAAGGGAACGAGCAGGGTTCCGCGCCCGACGAGCAGCCACCAGAGCCCGGTCACGAGGATACCCAGGAAGAGGACGCCGAGGAGCGCGGGGGCGAGCGACCAGATACCGGCGCCCCGGCGGGCGAAGGAGCGCACGACGATGCGCCACTTCCACACGAGCAGGACCACGATCGAGAGACCGCCCGCGCTGTGCAGCCAGAAGACCCAGCGCCCCTCGGGGCTGCCCACGAGGAAGCTGGCGAGGCCGGAGATCAGCTCCAGCAGGAGGAGGGCGAAGAGGGTGAGGTTCGTAGCGGAGGCGTTCATCGGACCCTCCTGCCGCCCTTCACATGGATTGACGGGCGGCGCCAGCCGGGTCCGCTCCAGCGTACACCCGCGCGGGCGGGCAACGACGCGAAATCGCTACACTGCGGTCATGGCAGGGAACGAAGCGGCGCAGCTCGTCGCGGAGCGGCGCCAACGAGCGGCGGCACACTGGAATCTCGACCGGGGCGTCGTGCTTGTGCCGGCGGGGCTCATGCTGCCGATCGCGGGGACGGACCAGTTCCACGAGTACCACGCGCACCCGGAGCATCGCTACCTGGCGGGCGTGGGGCAGGTGGGCGGCGTGCTCGCCTTCGACGCGGGCGAAGGCTGGACCCTGTTCGTGCCACAGCCCGACGCGGCCGAGCGAGTCTGGACGGGCGACGGCCCCTCGCTGGCGGCGGTGGGAGAGGCGTCGGGCCTGGAGCGTGTGCGGTCGACCTCGGAGCTGGGGCAGTGGCTGGAGCGACGGCGGGGAGAGCCGGTCGCCGTCATCGGGAACGACGACCTCACGCTGCGGGCCGCCGAGTACGGGGTGGAGTCGTGGGCCAGCCTCGAATTCGCGACGGACGACGAGGAGAACGAGCGGCTGCGCACGGTGGTCGGCGAGCTTCGGCGGGCGAAGGACCCGGGCGAGCTGGCGCTGATGCGTGAAGCGGCGGCGGCGACGCATCCCGGGCACATGGCGGGCATCCGGAAGGCGCGGGCGGGTATGTCGGAGCGGGCGCTCCAGATCGAGATCGAGGTCGAGTTTTTCCGGGCGGGAGCGGAACGGACGGCGTACGGGTCGATCGTCGGGGGCGGGCCGAACGCGGCCATCCTGCACTTCGAGCCGACCGCACGGGAATTCGGCGAGGGCGAGCTGATCCTCGTCGACGCGGGGGCGGAGATAGGGGGCTACGCGAGCGACGTGACGCGCACGTACCCGGTAGGGGCACGGTTCGAGGGCATCCAGCGCGACCTGTACTCGCTCGTGCTTGGCGTGCAGGAGAACGCCATCGCCGGGGTGAGGCCGGGGGTCGAGTACCTGGACCTGCACCTCGCGGCGAGCGTCGAGACCGCACGGGGGCTGGTCGACCTGGGGCTGCTGCGGGGGGATGCGGAGGGGCTGGTGGAGCGGGACGCGCAGGCGTTGTTTTTCCCGCACGGGCTCGGGCACATGCTGGGGCTTGCGACGCACGACGCGGGAGGCTGCCTGGAAGGGCGCCTTCCGAGCGAACGCCCGACCCTGCGCTACCTGCGCGCGGACCTGCCGCTCCAGCCGGGATACGTGGTCACGATCGAGCCGGGCATCTACTTCATCCCCGCGCTGCTGGAGGATCCGGACCTGCGGGAGCGGTACCGCGACGACGTGGCCTGGGGTCGGGTCGACGAAATGCTGGACTTCGGCGGCATCCGCATCGAGGACGACATTCTGGTCACCGAGGAGGGGCCGGAGGTGCTCTCGGCGGCGACGCCGAAGGCGCTCGACGCGATCGAGGCGCTTCGCGCAGAGGGCCTGCGAGCGTGACGGCTCCCTACGAGCGTATCTCCATCGAGCAGATGGCGCGCTACCCGCGGCCGGGGATGGGCGGGCCGGCGCGCTGGTCGTTCACCCCCGACGGGAGGGGCATCACCTACCTCGCAAGCGAGGACGGCGGGCTCGTGCGGAGCCTCTGGCTCTACGACCTCGCAACGGGGGAACGGCGGGCGCTGGCCGGGCCGGCGGGCGGGGGCGGACCGATCTCGCGGGAGGAGGAGCTGCGCCGCGAGCGGGCGCGCCTGCGCGACGTCGGCGTCACGGACTACCGCTTCGCATCCAAGGCTGAGGAACGCACCATCCTGCTGCCCGGGGGCGAGGGTCCGAGGATCATCGTGGGCGAAGGGGAGCCGGTCGCAATCGAGGGGGCGGAGGGAGCGATCACCCCGCGGCTGACGCCCGATGGAACGAAGCTCGCGTTCGTTCGGGGCGGCGAGCTGTTCGCGATGCCGGCCGCCGGCGGAGAAGCGCGGCAGCTCACGAGCGGCGCCGAGGACGGCTTCACGAACGGGCTGGCGGACTTCATCGCCCAGGAGGAGTTCGGCCAGTCGGACGGGTTCTGGTGGTCGCCGGACGGGTCGCGCATCGCCTTCGTGGAGGTGGATGCGCGACACATCCCCGACTACCCGATCGTCCACCAGGGTCAGGACGCGCTCGACACGGAGCACCACCGCTACCCCTTCGCGGGGGCGCCGAACGCACGGGTGCGGCTGGGGGTGGTGGCGGCGGAGGGCGGCGAGCCGGTCTGGATGGACCTCGGGGACGAGGACGACATCTACCTGCCGCGGGTGGTCTGGCGACCGGACGGCGTGCTCGCGGGGATGGTGCTGAACCGCGCCCAGACGGAGCTGCGTCTGCACCTGTTCGATGCGGAGACAGGCGCGGTGACGCGCACGCTCGTCGAGCGCAGCGAGCCGTGGTTGAACCTCGGCGACTTCCGCTTTCTCGAGACCGGCGAGCTGCTGTGGTCGAGCGAACGGACGGGCTTCCGGCACCTCGAGCTGTACGGCGCGGACCTCAACGAGTCGCGCCAGCTGACCTCGGGGGAGTGGGTGGTGACGCGCATCTTGGAGGTGGACGAGGAGGGGCGGGCGGTGTTCTTCAGCGGGACGCGGGAGGGAGCGGTCGAGCGGCACCTGTACCGTGTGGGGCTGGACGGCGGGGAGGTGGAGCGCCTGACGACGGAGCCGGGCGTGCACGGCTGCGCCGTCTCACCGGACGGGGCGACGTTCGTCGACACGCTCTCGTCGCGGGAGCAGGCGGCGGTGACGACGCTGCGTGACACGGACGGGAGTGGCGTGATTGCAACGCTGTTCGAGGAGCCGGAGATGACCGCGACCGGCCAGGGGCTTCAGCCGCCGGAGCTGCGCGTGACGGCGGCGGCGGACGGGACGCCCATGTTCGGGGCGCTCTACCGGCCCGAGGGCGAGGGTCCGCACCCGCTGGTGGTGTCCGTTTACGGCGGGCCGCACGCGCAGCGCGTGCTCGACGACTGGGCGCTCACGGTCGACCTGCGGGCGCAGTACCTGGCGCAGGCGGGCTTCGCGGTGCTGGCAGTGGACAATCGCGGGAGCGCCAACCGGGGGCTCGCGTTCGAGGCGCACCTGCACCGCCGGATGGGGACGGTCGAGGTAGACGACCAGGTAGCGGCGGTCGAGCAGCTCGTGGCGGAGGGGCTGGCCGATCCCGGGCGGGTGGGCATCTACGGGTGGAGCTACGGCGGCTACATGACCTGCCTCTGCCTGATGCGCGCCCCCGAGGTGTTCCGCGTGGGGGTATCGGGCGCGCCGGTGGTCGACTGGGACGGATACGACACGGGCTACACGGAGCGGTACATGTCGACGCCCCAGGACAACGCCGAGGGGTACCGGGAGGGCGCGGTGACGACGCACGTGGGGGGGCTCTCGGGGAAGCTGCTGCTGGTCCACGGGATGGTCGACGAGAACGTGCACTTCCGGCACACGGCACGGCTGATCACGGCGTTGACAGCGGCGCAGAAGCCGTACGACATCCAGATCTTCCCGGAGGAGCGGCACATGCCCCGGGATGCGGCGGGGCTGGAGTACATGGAGCGCCGGCTGCTTTCGTACTTCGAGCAGCACCTGCTGGCGTAGCGGGGCAGGGGCGGTCGGCCTATCCTCTGCGGCAGCTTCGAAACGCGAGGAGTGAGCGATGCCGTACGCCCGACCGGAGCTGCTGGCCGAACCGGACTGGCTGGCGGAGCATGCGGACGACCCACAGGCGCGGCTCATCGATTGCGCCACGCTGGAGGCGTACCGGCGCGCCCACATTCCGGGGGCGGTACACCTGCCCGTTCACTACTACATCAAGGAGCAGGGCGAGCGCGAAGGCGGGGCGGGCATGTTCGTGATGCCGCCGGACGACTTCGCCGAGCTCATGGGCAGCCTCGGGGTCGATGGCGACACGACCGTCGTGACGTACGACGACAACAACGCGCTCGTGGCGGCGCGGCTCTGGTGGGTGCTGAACTACTACGGGCATACGAAGGCGAAGGTGCTGAACGGCGGCTGGCACCGCTGGCTGACCGAGGGCCGGCCGGTGACGTTCCACGCGACACGGCCGGAGGCGCGCACGTTCGAGTCCCGCACGGTGGCCGCTCTGCACGCAAGCGCGCAGGACCTGATCGCCGAGCACGACTCGGACTCATGCACGGTGCTCGACGTGCGCAGCGACGGGGAGTGGGACGGCTCGAACTCGCGGGGAAACAGCCGGGTTGGGCACGTCCCGGGGGCGAGACACCTGGAGTGGACCGACCTCGTCGAGCGGTCGGACACGCGCCGCTTCCTGCCGGCGGAGGAGATGCAGCGGTTGCTGGAGGAGGCGGGCGTGGCGCCCGGGGCGCGCACGATCACGTATTGCCAGGGGGGCATCCGGGCAGCGCACTCGGCCTTCGCCCTGACGTTGCTCGGCTACGACGACGTGCGCGTGTACGACGGGTCGATGTACGAATGGGCGAACCGGGAGGACACACCGCTCGTCACGTAGAGGCGGCAGGGGACGCGGGCTAGATGGCGGCGGTCTCGGGCTCGGAGGCCTCGACCTCTTCGGCGGCCGGGGGTTGCGCGTGCAGCAGGGCTTCGAGCGTGAAGCCGAGGTCGCCCGCCTCGCAGAGGTGACTGCAGTAGGTCATCTTGAGGGACGCGCTGGAGGACCGACGCCAGTCATAGCGCAGGCCGCAACGGACGCACGTCTTGATGTGCTCCAGGTTCATGCCCTCGCTGCCGGGTCCAATCGCACCGCTCATGGCAGTCCCTCTTCCGGGGCCGGTCGCTCCGACCCGCAGATCCAGCGTAGGCGGCGGATCCCGCACGCGCCAGCCGAGGACAGGCTCGTTCGTTACGGGATGTTTTCAATCTTCCTGCTGACGGGGGAGCTGGCCCAGCCGCCGAGGACGGCGGAGAACTTTCCGGCCTCGCTGCCGGCCACGACCATGTGGATGAACTCGGGTCCGCGGAACTTCGAGTAGAGCTTGTCGAGCTGCTCCTCGGTGGGGCCGTCCGGGCCGAACTGGGTGGGCTCGATGCCGCTCGCGTCGGGGGTGGCGAGGCGGTCGCGGAGGGGCGTGCTCGTGACCTCGATGATGTAGTCACGGACCTGCTGCTTGCTCCAGCGGTCGCGCCAGATGGTGTCGGCGTGCTCGGGGCAGACGACAAAGAGGACGTGGCCGGTCGGGGTGCGGGGGTTGCCAACCGCGGCCATCGTGAGGCCGAGGATGCCGGTGAGGGCGCGGGCGGTGCGGGCGGTCTGGTCGACCATGAGCTGGGGGCCGCTGGTGGCGGGGAAGACGGTGACCACGCTGTCGTCCGGGTCGAAGCCCTTCTCGACGTGCATCGGCTCCCAGGGGCTGCGCTCCTCCCACTCGGCGAAGGAGAGGGTGTACTTCATGGGCGTGCCGAGGGTGGAGCGCTCGGTGCCGGCGGGCTTCGCGCCGCCCACGTTGCGCATGACGAGTCGCACGGCGCGCCCGATTGCGGCATTGGCGCGGTTCCCCTGGCCGAGTGCGCCGAGGCGCATGTTCATGCCGATGTGGTGGCGGATGGGTCCGTTGACGACGATGGCAGGGGCGGCGCCCATGGTCGTGGCCCAGACCCCGTGAGCGTTGAACTCCTCGGTGACGCAGGCCTCGATGGCGGTGATGACCACGGGCAGGTACTCGGGCTTGCAGCCGGCCATGACGGCGTTGATGGCGATCTTCTCGACGGTAGCGGGAGCCATGTTCGGAGGGACGACGGCGACGAGGTCCTGGGCGTCGCGGGTGGCGCCTTCGAGCATGCGCATGACGCGCTCGGGCGTGGGGGGAACGACGGGGAGGCCGTCGGTGAGCCCCTGATCGAAGAGGAACTCGTGGAGGTCGTCGCCGGCGCCGATGTCGATGCGGCGGGCGCGCAGGGGGCTGCCCTCGGCCTCGGCAGCGAGCCGCTCGGCGATGCCGGGCTCCACCGAGCGGGAGCCGCAGCCGGGACGCGAGTCGGGATAGTCGGCCCAACCGGGATCGGGGGCGTCGACGGCGGCGATGGCGGCGAGGTCGCCGAAGAGCTCCTGCCAGTCGTCGCGACCAAAGCCGATGAAGCGCTTCTGCTCGGCGCCGTCGGGGCCGGTGAGGATGAGGGTGGGGACGGTGTCGAGGTCGTAGGCGTAGGAGGTATGCAGGGCGCTGTCGTCGAGCATGGGGGCGGTGAGGCCGTGGCGCTCGACGAGCACGGCGTTGCCCTCGGCTTCCTGGCCGATGGCGAGCACGTCGACGGCCTCGCCGAAGGCCTCGTGGGCGGCCTGGATGAGAGGCATGGAGAGGCCGCAGGTGGGGCAATCCTCCTTGACGAAGGCGAGGAGGGAGGGGCGGCCGGAGGGGAAGGCGCGCTCGCGCCCGTCGCCATCGGAGAGGGTGAAGGCCGGAAGCTGGGACATGGGGCCTCCCGTGCCGGGGTTCGCGCCATTGTAGTGGTGAGCGTCCCGCGCGTGACCGGCGCCGCCGCGTTCGCGAGAATAGGGCGAGCCGGCGGCAAGGCCGGCCACAAGGAGGCGCGGATGATCGGGACGGAG
The DNA here is from genome assembly GCA_034428315.1 of Dehalococcoidia bacterium. Classification (GTDB taxonomy): domain Bacteria; phylum Chloroflexota; class Dehalococcoidia; order Tepidiformales; family Tepidiformaceae; genus UBA2991. The sequence continues at coordinate 5,418 of DAOUID010000106.1, read as the reverse complement.
GCGTTCGACCGGTTCGTAAGCGAGAACCGCTGGGCCGTCATCACGACAGTGCGGAAGAGCGGGCAGCCGAGCAGCTCGGTGGTGGCGTACGCGCGGGAAGGGGACACGCTCGTCGTGAGCACGACGGCGCCGACGCTGAAGGTGCGCACGCTGGAGAACGACCCCCGCGTGACGATCACGGTGTTCAACGACGCGGCGCCCTTCAACTTCGTGACGGTCGAGGGCAGGTGCGACATCGAGCGCGAGGGGCTGGAGCACGCCACGCACCTCGTCTTCGAGAACATCAAGGGTTCGGGCTTCACGGAGCCGGAGGACCTGCCCGCCTGGCTGGAGGCGCAGCGGCGGGTGATCCTGCGGATCCACCCGGAGCGCGTCTCGGGCGTGATCCGCTAGGCGAACGAACACAGGAGGAAGCAATGCCGGTCACACTGGAAGCGGGCGACACGGCCCCGGATTTCGAGTTACAGGACCAGGACGGGAAGACGCACCGCCTGCAGGACTACCGCGGACAAACCGTGGTGCTCTACTTCTACCCTCGCGACAACACGCCGGGCTGCACGAAGCAGGCCTGCGGCTTCCGCGACAAGCACGAAGAGATCGGGGCGGAGGGGGCGGTCGTGCTGGGCGTCTCGACGGACGACGCCGCCTCGCACACGAAGTTCCGGGAGAAGTACGCCCTACCATTCCCGCTGCTCGTGGACGAGGACGCGAAGGTCTCGACCGAGTACGGAGCCTGGGGCGAGAAGACGCTCTACGGGCGCAAGAGCATCGGCATGACGCGCTCGACATTCGTCATCGGGCCGGACGGCACGTTCACGAAAGTCTGGAAGCGCGCCCAGGCGCTCAACAACCCCGGCGCCGTCCTGAAGCTGCTGCGAGAGGACTAGGCCGCGGGAGATCGCCATGACGGACCAGCCAGCTGGAGGCGGACGCGAGGGCGTTGAAGGGGTCGCGGGGGGTGAGGGGCCGCGGCGGGGCGCCCTGCGGGGCGCGAACACCTGCGTCATCGCCGACCACCCGCTGGCGGCGGCGGCGGGGCAGCGCGCGCTGCACGACGGCGGCAGCGCCGCCGACGCAGCGGTCGCGATGGCGGCGGTGCTCACGGTCGCGCAGCCGTTCATGAGCCACCTCGGGGGCGACTCCTTCGCGATGGTGTACGACGCCGCGAAGGGCGGTGTCGAGGCGCTGAACAGCTCCGGTCCGGCGCCCGCGAGCGCGAACGCGGACGAGTACCGGAAGCTGGGGGGCGTCCCGGACACGGGGGCGCTGGCCGTGACGGTCCCGGGGTGCGTGGCGGGGTGGGAGGCGCTGCATGAGCGCCACGGCAGACTGCCGTGGCCGCGCGTGCTGGAGGACGCGGAGCGGGTGGCGCGTGAGGGGTTCCCGGCGTCGCGGGCGCTGGCGCGCGCGGTCGGGGTGGGGCGCGAGCGGGTCTACCCGGCGGGCCCATTCAAGGAGACGTTCGGACAGGTCGCGGGGGACGGGGGCCAGCGGGTCGTGCAGCCCGAGCTGGCGGGGACGCTGCGGGCGTTGCAGGAAGGCGGCGCGGCGGCGTTCTACGAAGGCGACATCGCGGACGCCTGCCTGGCGACGCTGAACGGCCTCGGGGCGGCGTTCACCCCGGAGGACTGGCGGGCTCCCGCCGAGTGGGTACGGCCGCTGGCGGTTGAGTTCGGGGGCGTGCTCGTGCACACGCAGCCGCCGCCCTCGCGCGGGCTCGTGACGATGCTGGCGCTGCGGCGGCTGGCCCGCTCGGACGGGGGCATCGGGAAACAGGTGGGGGCGCTGCGGGAGGCATTCGCGGCAGTCGATGCGCAGGCAGGCGATCCTCGCATGACGGGTTTCGACGCGGCCGCGCTGCTGCGCACGGGCGGAGCCCCGGCGCGGGCGGGCGTGGCGAGCGGAGGCGACGGCGACACGACGGCGCTGCTCGCCATCGACGCGGAAGGGAACGCGGTCTCGCTGATCCAGTCGGTGTTCTCGGCCTGGGGGAGCGGGGTGCTCTCCGCCGGCACGGGGATCGTGTTCAACAACCGGATGCGGGGGTTCAGCCTCGAGGAGGGGCACCCGAACGAGCTCGCGGGCGGCAAGCGCCCGATGCACACGCTGCACAGCTACCTCGTCACGTCGATCCCGGCCCTGCCGCTGGCGGGCGAGGCGTCGGGGCCACGGGACGGCGAGCTCGTAGCCGTGGGCGGCACACCGGGAGCGCACCGGCAGCCGCAGACGAACGTGCAGGTGCTCGACGCGGTCCTTCGCGGGGGCGCAGACCCGCAGGACGCGCTCGACGCACCCCGCTGGGCGCTCGACACGGACGGAACCCTGTACGCGGAGGCGCGCACGCCGGACGGTCTGGGGGAGGCGCTGCGGGCAGAGGGGCTGGCGTTCGAACCGCTGGCGGCATGGGACGGGTGGACGGGGCGGGCCTGCCTGGCCGTGCTGGCAGGCGGGGGCATCGCAGCCGCCCACGACCTGCGGGGCGAGGGCATCGCCATCGTCACGTGAGCGGGGCTGAGCGCAAGGGACCGCCGCCGTAGACTTCCGCGGCGGAGGGTACCCATGGAGGCTCAGCTCGAGCGATTCATTCAGCAACACCGGCCCGACGCCGACTCGGTGCGGGTCGAGAATTTCCAGCTTCTGGCAGGCGGTTACTCGCAGGAGACGTACAGCGCCGACGCGGTCGTGGAGAGCGGCGGGAAGGCGGAAACGCTCCCGCTGATCATCCGTCGCGACCCGCCACCCGAGGTCGACATCCTGCCGACGAAGCGGCGGCTTGAGTTCAACATCCTCGAGCGGGTCGGCGAGCGCACGAACATCCCCGTCCCGAAGGCGTATTTCCTCGACGAGCACGGGGAGGCCCTCGACCGGCCGGCGATGGTGATGGAGCGCGCGCGTGGGACCGCCGACCTGACACCGCTGTTCGCGCCAGGGAACGAGGACGAGGCGGAGGCGGTCGCGACGGAGTTCTGCGAACGGCTGGCGGAGCTGCACGCCACCTCGCTGGACACCCTCGACCCTGATGGCGACTTCCGCGACGCACGGGAGGTCGGTATCGACGCGTCGAGCTGGGAGTCGTACATGACCAGCTCCAGCGAGTTCTTCATGGAGAGCTACCAGCAGATCGCGTTCGACCCGCTGCCGGTGTTCTTCGACATGTACGCGAGCCTGCCGAACAACCTGCCGCAGCCGGTTCCGCTGGCGATGTGCCACGGCGACTACCAGCCATCCAACTTCCTCTACGAGGACGGGCGCATCACGGGCATCATCGACTGGGAGGCGGCGCATGTGGGGGATCCACGCGAGGACATCGGCTGGCTCTACCAGCTCTCGGCGATCACGGGGTTCGACCTTGCGGGAAGCGTGAAGGCCGACGGCGGGTTCCTGCAGCACTACTCGAAGCTGAGCGGTATCCCCGTCACGCAGGAAGACGTGGGCTTCTTCATGGTGTTCTCGTCGGCGGCGCTGGCGGCGCCAATCCTGGACGCGGTGCGGCGGGGACTCAGCGGGGAGAGCGAGAGCTTCCTGAGCACATACATGCTGCAGCCGCTGGTCGCCGCCCAGCCCGGTTACTGCGGGATCCTCGGATACCCCGAGGCAGAGGAGTAGAACCGATGTTTACGAATCCAAGTTCGGCGCGAGTGCTGGAGCTGATCCGCGAAAGCCTCGACCGGGACGTGATGCCGGAGCTGCAGACGAATGCCGCGAAGGTCACCGTGCAGATGATCCAGCAGATGCTGGTGTCGGTTGAGCGGCGCCTGCCCGTCGAGCAGCAGTGGATGGCGGACGAGTGCGGCCGCATGGCGCGTGTGCTGTCCGAGACGGCACAGGCATCGGGCGCGCGCGAGGGCGCGGCCGCCGAAGGGCTGCGCGCCGCCGAAGGGCTGCGCGCCATTGGCGAGCGCGTGTCGGCGGCGCCGGAGTTTCCGGAGATTCCGCCATTCGCGGCCATCAACGAGAGCTACGGCGAGCTGAGCGCGCTCCTGACGGAAGCGATCGGCCACCTGCACAAGCTCGACGGCGAGGGCTGGGAGGAGGCGCCGGAACACATCCAGAAGCTTCGCGGCTACCTGCAGCTCCGCATCAACCGCGACATGGCGGGCATCTTCGCGATGGACGCGGGAGGTCTGCTGGGGCGGGGCTAGGCCTCCCGGCGAGCGTGTGCGGCCCAGGGGTGCGACGATCAGGGCAGTCGCCGCCTGGAGGCCGCACCATGACCGTCACCCGTCGCGTATCCGTCGAACGCAACCGGCTGCGCTTCGCCGCCGCCCACTTCGCCACGTTCCTGGGAGAGTGCGAGCCCCTGCACGGACACAACTACGACGTCATGGTCGATGTCGAGGGCGAGCTCACGGAGGACTCGTGGGTGTGGGACTTCGGCGAGCTGAAGCGGATAACGAAGTCGATCGCGGACGAGCTCGACCACAAGTTCGTGCTCCAGCTCGAGAGCCGCGTGCTCACGATCGCGGAGGGCGAGCACGACTGGGAGATCTCGTACGAGGACCGGCGGTACGTCTTCCCCAAGTCGGACGTGGCGGCCCTTCCGATCGACAACTCGACGGCGGAGCGGCTGGCGGAGTGGTTCGCCGTGCGCCTACGGGCGGCGCTGGCGGAGCGCGGAGCGAGTAACGTCAAGCGGCTGACCGTGGGCATCGAGGAAATGCCGGGGCAGGCCGGTTGGTATACTGCCGAATAGGCTCACGAGGGGATTTCGCAGGGGGGAGAGGGCGCGAATGTCGGTCGACTGGGACAAGACGATCAACGAGATCCTGGCGGGCACGCTTGCGTGCCAGGCCTGCGAGTCGCTCGGCGACGAGATGATCGTGGGCTACACGCGCAGCACGGAGGCGGCGGAGTTCGCAGCACGCTGCCAGGAGTGCACGGACAAGTCGGATTGCGACGCGCGCAAGCTGGTGGTGGTGTGCGAGTCGTGCGCGGACCGCTACCGCGTGAACGGACGGCTGATGAACGAGGCGGGGTGGATGGGGGTGCAGCTGGACGAGTGCCGCCGCAACCTGGAGGAGTCGCTTGACTACCTCTCGACGTACTGGAAGGAAGAGGCGGAGGTCGCGTACTCCGACATGTCGCGCAAGCTCGAAGAGGTGGACCCGGACACGTTCCGGGAGGAAGACGGGTGGCGGGCGCGCATGGAGGAAGAGTACCTGCGCATCCACCGCTGGTTCCGCGACCATAACGTGCGGGTCCCGGATGCCGGGTGGCGCAGCCAGTACGTCGAGGACGTGGTGGCGCTGGGCTACACCTCCCGCCTCGGCGATTAGGTTTCTGGGCCGGCCTGGGTGTCCCCATCGGAGCGGTTAGCGCCGCGAGGGGTGAAGCTGCGGGCGACGGGACCTACGGGGAGCCTTTGCTATACTCGCTCGGCGCGCGGAAGTAGCTCAGTGGTAGAGCGCCTCCTTGCCA
>DAOUID010000105.1:0-9210 GCA_034428315.1 Dehalococcoidia bacterium | reverse complement strand
GAGCAGTTCCCGGCGGAGATCGCAGTACTCCACTCCAGCCTCAGCACGGGCGAGCTGTATGACCAGTGGTACCGCATCCAACAGGGGCAGGCGCGGCTGGTGGTGGGGTCCCGGAGCGCCGTGTTCGCGCCGGTGCGGGACCTCGGCCTGGTCGTGCTGGACGAGGAGCACGAGTGGACCTACAAGCAGGTCGATCCCCAGCCTCGCTACCACGCCCGCGACGCCGCCGCCGAGCTGTGCCGCCTGACGGGCGCAACGCTCGTGCTCGGCAGCGCGACGCCGGACGTGACCACGTACCACCGGGCCGAGGTCGGCACGCTGACGCGGCTCGACCTGCCATCGCGGGTGATGGCAATCGACGGAGGCGACACACAGGTGGTCCCGCTTCCCGACATCACCGTGGTCGACATGCGGGAGGAGCTGAAGGCGGGGAACCGGGGCGTGTTCAGCGTGCCGCTGCGGAACGCGCTCCGCCGGGCGCTGGAGGAGGAGGAACAGGCGATCCTGTTCGTGAACCGGCGGGGTGCGGCTCGGTTCCTGTTATGTCGCGCCTGCGGGTACCTGCCGACGTGCCCGACGTGCGCCCTCGCGATGGGTCTCGACACGCGCGACCTGCTTCACCCACGCGTCTTCTGCCACCACTGCGGGCGCAGCCGCACGCAGGAGACGACCTGCCCCAAGTGCGGCAGCGCGCGCTACCGGCCCTTCGGCGTGGGGACGCAGCGGATCGAGGCAGAGGCAAAGCGCGCGTTCCCCGGGGCACGCGTCACGCGCTGGGACAGCGACGCGGCCAGCCGCAAGGGGAGCCACGAGCAGATCCTGCACGCGCTCGAAGCGCGCGAGGTCGACATCCTCGTGGGGACGCAGATGCTGGCGAAGGGACTCGACCTGCCCGCGATGACGGTCGTGGGGGTGGTGGACGCGGACGTGGGGCTGAGCCTTCCCGATTACGTCGCGCACGAGCGCACGTTCCAGCTCCTGAGCCAGGTGGCGGGGCGGGCGGGGCGGCGGGAGCGCCGGGGCGAGGTCTACATCCAGACGTACGAGCCGGAGGCGCCGCCCATCCGCGCCGCCGCCGAGCACGACTACCGCGGGTTCTTCACGCACGAGGCGCAGCACCGCCGGCGGGCCAGCTACCCCCCCTTCGCGCGGCTGGCGCGACTCACGTACCGGCACGGGAACCAGGAACGGGGCCTGGAGCACGCCTCCCAGATGGCAACCGACCTGCGCACGCGCCGCGACGCCGCGGGCCGGCCCGACCCGGACGTGCTCGGCCCAACGCCCGCCTACGTGCGCCGGGTGCGGGGCGAGTACCGCTGGCACATCCTGCTGCGGGGCCGGGATCCGCGCGCGCTGCTCGAACAGGTCGCGCTGGGGCGGCGCTGGAGCGTGGATATCGACCCGGTAAGCCTTCTCTGAACCTTTCCCTTCCCTATTGTGTTGACGTGGGCTCTGCTATCCTCAGGCCTGCCTCCTCGCGCAATCGCGAGCGGGGCGAGGACAGATTGCAGCGAGACGTCGGTTCCTGGCGCCGAATCGCCCTCATGTTCCCCGGTCAAGGTTCCCACAGCGTCGGCATGGGCGAGCGCCTCTATCACGCCTCTCGCGCGGCCCGGGAGGTCTTCCGGCGCGCGGACGAGGTGCTCGAGACGAAGCTCTCGAAGCTCTGCTTCGAGGGGCCCGAGGAAGAGCTCGAACGCACGATCAACCAGCAGCCCGCGACCTTCGTGATCTCGATGGCGTGGCTCGAGGCGCTCAAGGAGCGCTGGTCCGCGCTCGACCAGAGGCTGCAGCCGCACGTGCTGGCCGGGCACTCGATGGGCGAGTTCACGGCGGCGGTGGCGGCAGGGGCGCTCGAGTTCGAGGAGGGTCTCCTGCTCGTGCGCGAACGCGGCCGCGCCATGGACGAGGCGGGCCAGGAGAACCCCGGCGGCATGGCCTCCATCCTCGGTCTCCCGGAGGAGCAGGTCTTCGCCATCTGCGACGAGGCAACGGGCGACGACGGCTACGTGGGCGTGGCCACGCTCAACTGCGAAGGCCAGAACGTCATCTCCGGGGCTATCGAACCGCTGAAGCGGGCCATGGAAGCCGCCCAGGCGGGCGGCGCCCGCAAGGTGGTGCGGCTCCCAATCACGATCGCCTCCCACTCGCCGCTCATGCAGCGCGCCAGCGACACCATGAGCGGCTGGCTTGAGAAGTTCCCGCCGCGGGAACCGGAAGCGCCCGTGGTGGGGAACATCAACGGCGACGTGATCCGCTCGCGAGCGGAGCTGCACGCCGAGCTGCGTGACCAGTTGACCTCGGTGGTGCGCTGGCAGCGGGGCGTGGAACGCATGCAGGAACTGGGCGCCGACCTGTTCGTCGAGGTGGGGCCCGGCAATGTGCTCACCAAGCTGGTGCGTCGCATCGACCCGAAGACGAACGTCGTGAGTCTGAGCGACGACCGTACCGGTCTCCTGAGCGAACGCTTCGAAGCGGTCGAGAGCACCATCCGGTGAACCGGCCCCGCGTCGTAGTGACAGGCGTCGGCGCAGTCACCCCGGCCGGGAACACGGCCGAGGAGACGTGGCAGTCGGTTCTGGACGGGCGTAGCGGCGTCGGTCCCATCACCCTCTTCGACCCCGAGCCCTTCCCCGTCCGCATCCAGGCGGAGGTGAAGGAGTTCGAGATCGACGAGCGCGTCGACGCGAAGCAGCGGCGGCACATGAACCGGGGCGTGCAGTTCGCCATGAACGCGACCCTCGAAGCGCTGGACGACAGCGGCCTCGAGATCACCGAGGAGAACTCGGAGGACGTGGGCATCATCTTCGGCAACGGGGCCGGGGGCTACGAGGAGATGTGGGAAGGGAACCAGACCCTGGAGAAACGCGGGCCGCGCCGGGTTTCCCCGTTCCTCGTCGCGAACTTCATCGTCGACGCCGCCAGCGGCCACATCTCGATTCACACGGGCGCACGGGGGCCGAACGTGGCCGTCGTGAGCGCCTGCGCAACCGGGGCCGCCGCCATCGGGGCGGGGGCTCATGCGATCCAACGGGGCGATGCGACGGCGGTCATCGCCGGGAGCAGCGAGTCGGTGCTGGTGCCGGTGTTCCACGCCACCTGGTGCTCCATGCGAGCCCTCGCGAGCGACAACGAGCACCCCGAGCGGGCGGTCAAGCCGTTCGACCTGAACCGGGACGGGTTCGCCGCGGGCGAAGGCGCCGCGACGCTCATCCTGGAGGAGTACGAGCATGCCCGCGCGCGGGGAGCGCGCATGTACTGCGAGCTCCTGGGCTCGGGCACCTCGAACGACGCCTACGACATGATCGCGCTGGACGAGGTGGGGCGAGGGCTGCGCCGATCGATCACGGGGGCGCTGCGCGAGTCCGGGATCGAGGCCAGCGAGATCGACTACATCAACCCCCACGGCAGCGGCACGAAGCTGAACGACCGCATCGAGACGATCGTCGTGAAGGAGCTCATGGGCGAGGCCGCGTACGAGGCCTCGATGAGCTCGATCAAGCCGGTGACGGGCCACGGGATGGCGGCGGCGGGCTCGATCGAGGCGGTTGCCTGCATCCTCGCCATCCGCGACCAGAAGGTGCCCCCAACCATCAACTACGAGACGCCGGACCCCGAGTGCGACCTGGACTATGTGCCGAACGTGGCGAAATCCCGCCCCGTGCGCACGGCCCTCAGCACCTCGGTGGGTCTCGGCGGCCACAACGCCGCGGTGATCTTCCGCGCCATGAACGGAGCGGTTTGATGCCGAAAGCGCTGATCACGGGAATCGGGGCGGTCACGCCCGTCGGGCTCACGGCCCCGGAGTCGTGGCGCAACCTGCTCGCGGGAACCTCGGGCATCGGACCGATCGAGGCGTTCGACACCAGCGATCTGCCCGTCAAGATCGCGGGCGAGGTGCGGGGCTTCGCGCCTGACAGCATCGACTCGAAGGCGGCGCGGCGGATGTCGCGTTTCGCCCAGTTCTGCGTGGCGGCGGCGCAGGAAGCGGTCGAGGACGCGGGCCTGGAGCTGACCGACGAGGAGCGCCCGCGCGCGGCTGTGGCGATGGCCACCGGCGCGGGGGGCGTCCTCAACACCTTCCTCGAGACGGAGAACTACATCGCCAAGGGGCCGGCGCGGGTGAGCCCGTTCTTCGTGCCGCTGATGGCGCCGAACATGGGCGCCTGCCAGGTGGGGATGCAGCTCGGGCTGCGCGGCCCGACGCTCGCCTCGACGGCCGCCTGTGCGAGCGGGCTCTACAGCTACATCGAGGCGAAGGCGTTCATCGAGAGCGGCCTCGCCGACGTCGTGGTCGCGGGCGGCGCGGAAGCGGCGCTGCACCCCGTCTCGGTTGCGGGACTGGCGAACATGAAGGCGCTCAGCCGCCGCAACGACGACCCCGAGGGCGCCTCGCGCCCGTTCGACCGCGATCGTGACGGGTTCGTCTTCGGTGAGGGCGCGTCGGTGTTCGTGGTCGAGTCGGAGGAGCGGGCGCGGAAGCGGGGCGCGCGCGTGTACGCCGAGATCGCGGGCGGCGCGCTGAGCAGCGATGCGTACCACATCACGGCGCCGCGAGACGACGGCAGCGGGGCGGCGCAGGCGATGACCTCGGCGCTCGAAGCGGCGGGGATGGGCGCCGAGGCGATCGACTGCATCTCCGCGCACGGGACGGGCACACCCCTGAACGACGTGTCGGAGACACTGGCAATCAAGCTGGCCTTCGGCGACCACGCCCGCTCGCTCGCGATCAGCGCGACGAAGTCGATGGTCGGCCACCTGCTGGGCGGGGCAGGAGCGGTGGGGGCGCTGGCGTCGGTGCTCTCGATCGCCGAGGGCGCGGTGCCTCCGACCATCAACCTGGAGAACCCGGACCCGGAGTGCGATCTCGACTACGTGCCCGGCGAAGCGCGGGAGATGACCGTGAACGCGGCGATGGTCAACGGCTTCGGCTTCGGGGGCCAGAACGGCAGCGTGATCTTCAAGCGCTACGAGGGGTAGCGCTGCCTCAGCGGCCGGGGCGGCGACAGCGGGACCGATGACAGCCGAAGCTTCTGAGGATCCGGGGCGCTTCCTTGCGATGGTGGGGATGCTGGTGTGGCGCCGGTCCGACGGGAAGTACCTCCTGCTCAGGCGATCACCCTTGAAGGACTTCGCCGCGGGAGAGTGGGAGACCGGTTCCGGGCGGCTGGAGCAAGGGGAAGGGTTCATCCAGGCGTTGCCACGGGAGTGCATGGAAGAGCTGAGCCTGGAAGTGCGCATTGAGTGCATCCTGGGCGTCACGCACTTCTACCGGGGGCGACCGGACCCCGCCAACGAGATGGTGGGCGTGAGCTTCGGCTGCTCGGTGGCCGATGCATCGGGCCTGTCCCTGAGCGACGAGCACTCCGAGCACGCCTGGATGACCGCCGAGGAAGCGGCGGCGTTCCTCCCGTCGGGTCACTGGCTCAGCGAACTCGTCGCGCGAGCGGAAGCCTTCCGCAGGCTGATGCCGGAGGAATTCCGGCGGCTGCACTGGGCCGGCGACTTCGAGTTCTAGAGGACTAGCCCGGGGCGAGCGCCCGCAGGCGCTCCACGATCTCCGGCAGTTGCTCCAGGACGTAGTCGATCTGCTGGTCCGTGTTCCCCTTGCCCACGGTGAGGCGGAGCGACGCGTGGGCAAGGTCGTCGTCGATGCCCATGGCGGTCAGCACGTGCGAGGGCTCCAGCGAGCCGGTGGTACAGGCGCTCCCCGAGCTGGCCGCGATCTCCACCATGTCCAGCCCGAGCAGGACGCTCTCGCCTTCGACGTTGCGGAAGCAGCAGCTGAAGCTGTTGGGCAGGCGGCGGTCCGGGTCGGCGGGGCCGGTGATGACGGTGTCGGGAACGAGCTCGGGAAGCTCGAAGAGCAGGCGGTCCCGGAGGCGGCGGGAGTGGGCGACGCGCTCGTCGCGCTCGTTCCAGGCGAGTTCCATGGCGGCGGCAAGGCCGAAGGCCCCGGCGACGTTTTCCGTGCCGGCGCGGCGCTCGCGCTCCTGCGAGCCGCCCAGCATCTGGGGCTGCCAGGGCGTCCCGCGGCGCACGTAGAGCAGGCCCGTGCCCTTCACACCGTACAGCTTGTGGGCCGCGAGGCTGAGGAGGTCGACGCCCAGCACCTCCGGCGTTATGTCGATGGCTCCCGCCCCCTGCACGGCGTCGGTGTGGACGACGATGTCGGGGGTGCGCGCCTTCGCCAGGGCGGCCGCCTCCGCCACCGGCTGGAGGGTGCCGACCTCGTTGTTGGCGGCCATGAGGGTGAGCACGGTCGTCTCGGGGCCGACGGCCTCCTCAAGGGCGGCGAGATCGACGCAGCCGTCGGAGTCGACGGGGAGGTAGGTGGCGCGGAAGCCCTCGCGTTCGAGCTGCTCGACGGTGTGGAGGACGGCGTGGTGCTCGACCTGGCTCGTGATGATGTGGTCGCCGCGTCCCCGGTCGCGCTGGGCGAGGGCGGCGCCGCGGATGGCGGCGTTGTCGGACTCGGTGCCGCCGCTGGTGAAGATGATCTCGCCGGGGTCGGCGCCGAGGAGCCGGGCGCAGCGGGCGCGGGCCTCGTCCAGCCAGCGGTGGGCCGTCTGCCCTTCGAGGTAGATCGAGGAGGGATTGCCCCAGTCGCGGGAGAAGACGGGCCACATCCCTTCGAGCACGCGGGGGTCGGGGGGCGTGGTGGCGGCGTGATCGAGGTAGACGCGCTCCATGCTTCCCTCCCGATGACACGCGGCGCGGCGTCGGCCGTGGTCTCTTGGTATACTTTAGCGGCGCCCGGCGTGCGTGCGCCGGATTTCTGTGTGAACCACCCCGAAGGAGTGCCCATGACGACCGAAGCCACCACCGAGACTCAGCTCGTCACCATCACCGATGCCGCCGTGGAGAAGGCGAAGGCGCTCCTGGAAGCGCGCGACCTTCCCGAAGGCGCGCTGCGCGTCTTCGTGGCGGGCGGCGGTTGCTCGGGCTACCAGTACGGCATGGCCCTGGCCCGCTCGACCGAGGAGGACGACCTCGTCCTGGAGCAGGGCGGCGTGCGCATCGTGGTCGACCCGGAGAGCGCCCAGTACCTCGACGGCGCCGAGATCGACTACGTCGACGAGGTGATGAAGAGCGGCTTCAGCATCTACAACCCGAACGCGACGAAGAGCTGCGCCTGCGGCTCCAGCTTCCAGACGCAGGACGGCAGCGGCGAAGCGCGGCCCTGCGGCCACTAAGCTTCATTCCCGCGACAGAACCCTGAAGGGGCGCTTCCGCGCCCCTTCTTCGTGTCCACAACGGGCAGTGAGTCCTAGAGGACGTTGCGCATCAGCTCGACGTGGGTGGTGAGGAAGGCCATCGCCTCGCGGGTGGCGCGGCGGAAGCGGGCGAACTCAGCGTCCTGCAGGGCGAGGTCGTCGAAGCGCTCGAGCTCGGCCATCGAGTCGAATTCGCCGGCGATGGCGATGGCGTTGGTGCCGCCGGAGAGGGCGGTCCAGACGCTGGTGGTGGCGTCGACGCCGCGCTCGGCCTGGTACCGAAGCGCTTCCGACAGGGAGAGCACGAACTCGCGCCCTTTGCCGGGCAGGACCTCGCCCGTCATGAGGCGGAGGAAGCGGCGGGGAGCGGTCGCCTCTTCCGCGGAGATGAGGCCCTCCGAGTGGTAGGAGAGCCGGTGGATGGAGGCGTCGGTGTGGCCGGGGAGGAGGTGGCGCTCGACGTCGGCCCAGATGCCGGCGAAGGTCGAGTCCTGGGTCGCAAGGTCGTTGAGCCGCTCGAGCTCCTCGAGCGTGTTGAAGTCCATCACGATCGAAACCGCGTTCGTGGGACCGGTCATCGCCGCCCAGAGGGCGGTGCGCGCCCGGATGCCGCGGTTGTCCTGGTGCTCGATGGCGACGCGCGCGGCCGCGAGCAGCTCGGCCGTCTGGCCTCGCTCGACGATGCCTCGGATCAGGCGCCGGTACATACAAGCTCCCGGCCCGGAAGGGCCGGCGCCAGTGTAGCAGCCACACTCGGCGGCCCCTGACTCATCGACCCTTGAACTGGGGGTCGCGTCGCTCCAGGAAGGCGGTCATGCCCTCGCGGAAGTCCTCGCTGGTGAACATGGGGCGGAGCTGCAGGTAGGTGTGGTCGACGGCCGTTTCGAAGGTCTCGTCCATGCCGAGGCGCATCATGCGCTTGGTGGCCTGCACGGAGTAGGGCGCGTTGCTGGCGATGCGGCCGGCGACAGCGCGGACCTCGTCCATCAGGTCGTCGTGGGGGACGACGCGGTTCACGAGGCCAAGCTCGAGCGAGCGCTCGGCATCGAGCACGTCGCCCATGAAGGCGATCTCCGCGGCCTTCGCCCAGCCGACGAGGCGGGGGAGGTACCAGGTGCCGCCCGACTCGGGCAGCACGCCCCGGCGCACGAACACGGCGCCGAGCTTGGCCTGGTCGCTGGCGATGCGGATGTCGCAGCCGAGAGCCATGTCCATGCCGTAGCCGGCGGCGGGGCCATTAAGGGCGCAGATGACCGGCTTGTCCATGCGGTGGAGGACGAGCGGAGGGGTGTTATGCAGGTCGAAAAGGCGAAGGTCGGTGGCGCCGCTCATGTTGTCGCCATCGGCCTGGGCCTTGATATCGAGGCCCGCGCAGAAGCCGCGTCCGGCGCCCGTGAGGACGACGACGCGGACCTCGGGGTCGACGTTGGCGCGGTCGAGCTCGGCGGAGAGGGCGGCGAGCATAGGGCCGCTGATGGCGTTGAGCCGCTCGGGGCGGTTGAGGGTGAGGGTGAGAACGCCGTCGCACTGGTCGACGATGAGTTCATCAGTGGACATGCAGGAGCCTCCTGTCGGTGGCGAGTCTGTCATTGGTGGGGGTGGGGAGCAATCAGCGCAGGAGGAACTGGCCCAGGGTGAGGCCGCTGGCGCGAACCTCGGCAGCCACCTGGCGGCCAACCCAGCGGAAGTGCCAGGGCTCGTAGATATAGCCCGTCACCTCCTCCATGCCCTCTGGATAGCTGAGGACGAAGCCGTATTCGTGGGCGTGCTCGGCGAGCCAGCGCCCCTCGGGCGTTCGCCCGAACGCCTCCACGAGCGCGTGGCCCACGGCCGCGCTGGAGAAGTCGACGGTCGTGCCGAGCTGGTGCTCGCTGTGGCCGGGCCGGGCGCTCACACGCGACGCCTGCTCCAGGCCAAATTCGTCGACGTGGTACTGGAAGGTGTTGCGCTGGGTCTCGAAGCTGCGGTAGCTGCTCACGACCGCGATCACGTG
>DAOUID010000104.1:0-2132 GCA_034428315.1 Dehalococcoidia bacterium | reverse complement strand
TACGTGAACCTCTCGATCTACGGGGGGAACCGGGACGAGCGCGTGTTCGCCAACCCCGACAAGTTCGACGTCATGCGTCCCGACCTGTACGTGGGGCGGGCGCTGCGGGCGGGGTACCACGAGAACGGCCAGGCGAGCCACCTCGGCTTCGGGCTGGGGAAGCACTTCTGCGTGGGGTACCAGCTGGCGCAGACGGAGACGGTGATTGGCAGCCGCATGCTGATGGACGTGATGCGCAACCCGCGCTTCAAGCCCGGCACGACCCCGAAGCCGATCGCGATCAGCCTCGATCCGTGGGAGCTCTGGATCGAGTTCGACCCGGCCTGAGGCGATGCCTCCCGCGCGGACAGCCGCCGGGCGAGTGGTGGAGGGGCGGACCCCCTCCACGTTCGCGACCGTCGAGCGGGCGCGGGAGCTCCTGCACGAGGGAGATGCGGGGCTCGCGCCGCTGGCGCGCGACCTGGCAGCAGGGCTGACGGGCGGGGCGGGGGACGTCGAGGTCGAGCGCTACCGCCGACTGCTCTACGCGACCGACGCCTCGATCTACGAGATGGAACCCGTCGCGGTCGTCTATCCGCGCTCGGCGGAGGACGTGGGACACGTGATGCGGGTGGCGGGGGAGCACGGGGTTCCCGTGCTGCCCCGGGGCGGGGGCACGAGCCTCTCAGGTCAGACGGTGAACCACGCGATCGTGCTCGACTTCACGCCGCACATGGCCGGCGTCCTCGCCATCGACATCGAGGGGCAGACGGCGCGGGTGCAGCCGGGCGTCGTGCTGGCGGAGCTGAACAAGGCGTTACGGCCTCACGGGCTGCAGTACCCGATCGACCCCTCGACGGCGAACCGCGCGACGATCGGCGGGGGCGTCGGCAACAACTCGTGCGGGGCGCACTCGGCGGTCTACGGCAAGACGGTCGACAACGTGGTCGCGCTCGAGGTGGTGCTGTCAGACGGCTCGACGGCCACGTTGGAGGGGCTGAACGAGGACGAGGCGGCGGCGCGGGACAGGCGCGATGGGTTGGAGGGGGACATCTACCGGGGGGTGCGGGCGCTGGCCCGGGAGCACCGGGCGGAGGTGGAGAAGCGCTTCCCCAAGATCCTGCGGCGGGTCTCGGGCTACAACCTTGACGAGGTCGGGGCGGAGGGGCCGCTCAACCTGGCGAAGCTGGTTGTGGGGTCGGAGGGGACGCTCGCGACGGTGACCGAGGCGACAGTACGGGTCGTGCCGATCCCGCCGGCGAAGATGCTCGTGGCGCTGCACTTCCGGACGGTGGTGGACGCGGCGGCGGCGACGGTCCGGGCGAACACGCACGGGCCCTCGGCAGTCGAGCTGGTGGACGACACGATCATCGAGCGCTGCCGCGAGAGCGCGGGTTTCCGTGACCTTGTCGCATTCGTGGAGGGGGAGCCGGGGGCGCTGCTGCTGGTCGAGTTCGCGGGGGAGCGGGCCGAGGAAGTGGAGGCGAAGGTCGAGGCGCTGCGGGCCGACCTCGTGGGGGAGGAGGGGGCGTTCGCGGCGGTGGTGGCGCGGGAGGCTGGGGAGCAGCGGCGCATGTGGCGCATGAGGGAAGCGGGGCTGGGGCTGCTGATGAGCCTGCGGGGGGACGCCAAGCCGGCCTCGTTCGTGGAGGACACAGCGGTCGCGCCGGAGCGGCTGGCGGAATACGTGGCGCGCTTCGACGCGCTGGTGAAGGCGCGCGGGCTGCGTCCCGCCTACTACGGGCACGCGAGCGTCGGGTGCCTGCACATCCGGCCGGTGGTGGACCTGAAGGACGCCGATGGGCTCGCGAATGCGGAGGGGCTGGCCGAGGAGATCGCGGACCTCGTGCTCGAGTTCGGGGGCTCGCTGAGCGGGGAACATGGGGACGGGATCGTGCGGGGGGTGTTTACGGAGCGGATGTTCGGTCCGGAGCTGACCCGCGCCTTCCGCGAGCTGAAGGCGTTGTGGGATCCGCAGGGGCTGCTCAACCCGGGCAAGATCGTCGAGACGCCGCCCTTCTCCGACAACCTGCGGCTGAGTCCGGGGACGGTGAACGCAGAGTTGCACACGGACCTCGACTTCGCGTTCGAGGGCGGGCTGGCGCGGGCGGCCGAGCAGTGCAACGGGCAGGGCGCCTGCCGGAAGCTCGACG
>DAOUID010000103.1:0-5674 GCA_034428315.1 Dehalococcoidia bacterium | reverse complement strand
TGGAGGACCACGTTCGGGAGACGGCGCACGCCCTGCTCGACGAGGTCAAGGGTGACAGCGAGTTCGACCTGATGTCGAACCTGGCGACGCTGCTGCCGATGGTGGTAATCGCGGAGATGATTGGGGTTCCCACGGAGGATCGGGAGCGGTTCAAGCGGTGGTCGGACCGGTTCGCGCGGGTGCTTGAGCCGAACCTGACGGCGGAGGAGGGGCGGCTGGTCCTGCAGACGGCGGACGAGTTCCAGGAGTACTTCGCCCCGATCATTGAGGAGCGGCGCCGGGAACCGACCGAGGATCTGGTGTCGCGGCTCGCGCTGGCGGAGGAAGAGGGGCAGAAGCTGACGACGGAGGAGACGCAGGTGACCCTGCGGCTGCTGCTCGTGGCGGGCAACGAGACGACGACGAACCTGATCGGGAACGGGCTGCGCGCGCTGCTCCGGCATCCCGAGCAGCTGCAGCTCCTGCGGGAGCAGCCAGAGCTCATCCCGACGGCGATCGAGGAGCTCCTTCGCTACGACCCGCCGGTGCAGCTCGATGGGCGCTACGTGGCGGAGGACGTGGAGATCGGCGGCAAGGCGGTGGCGCGAGGCTCGCGCCTGGCGCTGCTGATCGGCGGGGCCAATCGCGACCCGGAGCAGTTCAGCGACCCGGAGACGCTCGACGTGACGCGCGAGGGCGCGGTCAACATCTCCTTCGGCCGGGGCATCCACCACTGCCTGGGGGCGCCGCTGGCGCGGTTGGAGGGGCGGATCGCGTTCGAGGTGCTGCTGGAGCGGTTCGACGAGATCGGGTTTGGGTCACGGGAGCCGGTCTACAAGCCGAACATCGTCCTCAGGGGCCTTCGGGAGTTCCCGATCCAGATCCGGCACCGGGGCGGCCGGAGCTTCGCCGGCGCGGAAGCGGACCCGACGGCGGCGGCGGGGTAGGCGCCTCTAGGCGTCCTGTTCGAGCCGGGACAGGAACTGCGGTGCATTGAGGATAGTCGTGCCGCGGTGCTCGCCGAGCGGAAGGAGATGGCGGCGGTCGCCGGTCACGAGGAAGTCCGCTGAGGCGGCCAGGGCGCACTCAAGAATGCGGTTGTCGGCGTGGTTCCCTTCGACGACTTCCAGGCTTTGCTGGGGGTCGATGACCGTTGCCGCCTCCGCCAACATGCGGAGGGCCTCGGCGACCCGCCCGCTCTCCCAACCGAACTTCTGGCTGAGAACTCCGCTCACTTCCCGCAGGAGGAAGGGCGAGAGGAACAGGTCGAAACGCTTCCGCCGGGCGAAGTCGAGCACGAGCCGCTCGTTCCCGCGGAAGTTGAGGCCAGAGATGATGACATTGGTGTCGAGGACGACCCTCACGGCCGCGGGGCGCTAGCTTCGGTCCGATATTCCTCGACCAGGGGAGCCACGTCTTCGGGGCCGAGTCCCTGCTCTCTCGCCCGCCGCTCGCCGTACTCGAGCAGGTTGCGCCACTCGCACTCCTCAAGGTAGCGGAGCACTGCTTCCCGCAGAAGTTCGCTGCGTGAGCGGCCCTCGCTCCGCGTTGCCTCTTCCACACGGTCCATCAGGTCCGGGGAGAGGGAGAACGTGATGGTCCTTGTCGACCGGGGCATCGGCACCCTCATCCTACTGGGTCTTACTGAGGATGCGATAGCTCGTCACGTGTGTCAACAGCGGCGGCGGGAGCAGGGGAGAGCGGGTCTCTCCGGGCGAACAGTGGGCTCGGCAGCATGCACCAGGGGCCGACGACAACGAACGAAGCAGTTTGTCCGTTCTTTCACGATCCTCGACGGGTGATTCTTTTCACATATTGTTTGACTAGTGACGGAAATGGCAGCCTCGTATTGTCCTTGGAGAGTGCCTTGACGTGCGTCGTAGGATGCGGATAAATGGTTTCAATGCACCCGTAAGGCGAGGACGGGAGGAGGCTCGATATGCCGGCAACAGAGGCGGACCGGGCGGAAGCTGAGAGGGGCGGGGAGCGGCTGCGGGGTCCCAGGGCGCTCCATCACGCACGGGAGCGGATGGATGCCGCAATCGTGGCCTCCGCGGAGGACGCACTGGGCTGGGCAGGCAGCCTGTGCGACGCACTCGATGAGCTTGCCGACGTTCTCCGCCGGCATCGGGAGACATCGGAGCGCCCCGGGGGAAGCCTCGATGAGATGGAAAAGATGGAGCCGCGCCTGAGCGCTCGCATCGAGCGCTCACGGGCGGAGCACCAGCCCCTCATCGACCGCACGGAGACGCTGCGGGAAACGGTGGCCCGGCAGATCGAGGGGGGCAGGGTGGAGGTCAACCACCTTCGCGGGATTGCGGGGCGCCTGGAGAGCGACTTTCGCGATCACATCGCGAGGGGAATCGAGCTGACCTACGAAGCCTTCGAACGCGACATGGGCGGCGAGGGCTAGGCCTTACGAGCGAAGCACGCGGCAACGCGGGAAGGAGCTCTACCATGGACGAGCCACACACCTACAAGATCGTCGAACTCGTTGGCTCCTCGCCTGACGGCGTGGATGCGGCCATCGCGAACGCGCTCGAGCGCGCGAGCCGGACGCTACGCAACCTCGACTGGTTCGAGGTTCGGCAGATCCGGGGCGCTATCAGTGACGGGCACGCGGCGGCCACGCAGGTCACGCTGGGCGTCGGCTTCCGCATCCTCAGTCCGGAGGATCTGCACCGGGAGTGACGCCGTGAAGGCGGGCGGCATGCCGGTACATGCTGTAAACTGCACCTAGCTGGAGATCAACGCGAGGGAGTTCTCCATCGACATGCCGCCCGCGGGCGCCACGGCGCCGTTCACGAGCCTCTACCAGGACGACCACTCGGTTCAGCCGGTGCTGACCCCCATCGGAAACGAGGCGGGGTTCTACCGGGATTGGCTGAAGCTGCGTCTCTCGCCGGTGTACTACGGCCTGGAGGTGCCCCACGGGAAGGGGGAGCCGGTCGTGGTCGTGCCGGGATTCCTGGGCACCGACCTGTCCCTGATGGAGCTGTTCTGGTGGCTGGGGCGGATCGGCTACGAGCCCTACTACTCAGGGCTGGGACTGAACGTCGACTGTCCGGACGCGTCAACCGAGTTGGTGTGGGGGGTGGTGCGGCGGGCGGCCGAAGAGACCGGGCAACGGGTTCACCTGATCGGGCACAGCCTGGGGGCACTCATCGCGCGCAGCGTCGCGTTCGATCACCCCGAGTCGGTAGACCTGCTGATCTCGCTGGCGGCGCCCTTCAACGAGGTGGCGTACGTGCATCCGGCGCTCATCGAGGCGATGGCGGCGGTGCGCCGGCAGGCGGGCACGCACCTGACCTGGAACGTGGCGCCGGCCTGCTACAGCGGCCACTGCGCCTGCCGCTTCACGGGGAACATCATGCGGCCGAGCCGGCCGGCCTTCCGGCGGCGGGCGCTCTATGCGGAGCGTGACGGGCTGGTGAGCCCGGAGAGCTGCATCGAGGACGAGCCCGAGTACAACGTCGGGATAGCGACGAGCCACTACGGGATCATCTACAGCAGCGAGGCGTACCAGACGGTCGCGAGGCTGCTGGCGGAAGCGAACGGCTAGACCTTCGCCCTGGCCTTCGGCTTGCTTGCGCTCTTCGCCGCGGGGGCGCCGGTGGCGGCTGCGGTGAAGCTCTCGACACCCTTCTGGAAGAGGTCGGCCCAGGGGTTGGAGGCCTGCCACTCGCGTGAGAGATCGAGGGCCGCTTCGGCGGCGGTGCGGCTGGCGTTGAGGAGGCTGTCGAGGGCCTCGCGGGCCTCGCCGCTGGCGGCGACGGCTTCCTTGTAGGCGGTCTGGGTGAAGTCGAGCGCCTGGCTCTGGGCGGCGACGGCAGACTCCATGATGGCGGAGTAGGCGGCTGCCATGTCGGACGGGTCGGCAGCGACCTGCTTCGCCAGGTCGAGGGCCTGGCGCTGGGCGGCGGTCACCTCGGCGAGGAGCTGGCGGGAGAGGCCGAGGCCGCGCTCGTTGGCCTGCTCGATGGCGCGGGCAAGGGCGTCGTAGCTGGCCAGGAGGGCCTCGAAGTACTGCTCGGTCTGGGAGGTGTTGCTCATGCTGGTTGCTCCGTTGGAGTGCTTGATGCTGGGAACGGTACGGGCCGCGGCAGCTACATGCAACTTGCAGATTGCGTGTATTGGCACCTAGCGACAGAATGTTTCCATGGCGGAAGGCAGCGGGCGGAAGCGCACGACCTCGGAGCCGCGTCTCCACGGGGAGATGCTGGCCACGAGCCTGCTCGCCTTCCTGAAGGGCTGCAACGCCTACGGCTACCAGCTCAGCCAGCAACTGAGCGACTCGGGGCTGCCGCAGTCCGATAGCGGCACGGTGTACCGGGCCCTGCGGCAACTCGAAGGCAGCGGCTTCGTCTCCTCGTTCTGGGACACCTCGGACCAGGGTCCGGCGCGGCGCATGTACTCGCTGACGGCGGCGGGGGAGCTGTTCCTGCGGACGTGGATGGAGGCGCTCAACCGCTACCAGGAGGTGCTCACGGGCGCGCTCGCGGGGTTCGACACGACGCCCGCGGCGGAGGACGAGGGCACGGAAGAGGACATGTCATGAGCACGAACGAAACCTCCGCCCCCGACTTCTCGGAGGCGTGGCGGCAGTGGGCGACGCAGTCGGAGCGGCAGTGGAACGAGTTCTTCAACCAGATGATGGGCACGGAGGAGTTCAGCCAGAGCCTGGGGCGCAATCTGGACGTGTTCCTCCATTTCCAGAAGACCATGAACGAGGCGATGGGCTCGTTCTTCACGGCCATGAACGTTCCCACGCGCACCGATGTGCTGGCGCTGGGCGACCGCATGCTCACGATCGAGAACCGGCTGGCGGCGATCGAGGCGCAGCTCTCGGCGGCGCTGGCGAGCGCTCCCGCCGGCGGCACAGCCGCCAAGCCGAGCAGGCCGAAGCGCACGAAGCGCCCCGCGGGGGGCAGCGGGGGCGGCACTTCGAATTAACGCCGCGGTAACCCGCCTACTGCTCGACCACCGAGAATTGCTTTGCGTATTGCGGGGCCACCCCGCACCTTGGACGAACCGATGACGACCGCTTCCGCTTCCCCTCCCCCTGATGTTGCCCGCCAGGTCCAGGCAACCGTCGATGCGATCGTGCGGCGCGGGCTGGTGGGCCTGGAGTACATCTCGCTGGAAGACCCGCAGGTCGGGGCGACGCCGAAGGACACGATCCATACCGACGGCTCGATGAAGCTGTACCACTACCGCGCCCAGACGGACGAGGTCTACCGCATTCCCCTGCTGGTCGTGACCTCGCTGGTGAGCAAGCCGTACATCCTCGACCTGACGCCGGGCCAGAGCATGATGGAGTTCCTGGTGCGGCAGGGCTACGACGTGTACCTGATCGACTGGGGCGTGCCCCGCAAGGAGGACAGCAGCCTCCAGCTCGAGGACTACGCCCTCTCCCTCATTCCGGAGTGCGTCGAACGGGTGATCGAGGACTCGGGCGAGTCGGAGATCAACCTGCTGGGCTACTGCGTGGGCGGCTCGCTGGCGCTGATGTACATGGGCACCCACCCGGAGGCGCCGGTGGGGAACATGGTTTGCCTGACCACCCCCGTGAACTTCAAGGGGATGGGGCTGTTCAGCCAGTGGACGGACGAGCGCTACTTCGACGTCGACCGCATCGTGGACACGCTGGGGAACGTGCCCGGCGAGATCCTGCTGTCGGCCTTCGACATGCTGC
>DAOUID010000102.1:0-2090 GCA_034428315.1 Dehalococcoidia bacterium | reverse complement strand
GACGTTGGCGGCGGCGGAGATGCCGACGAGGAGGCCCTCCTCGCGGGTGAGGCGGGCGGTCATGGCGAAGGCGTCCTTGTCCTCGATGCGGATGACCTCGTCGTAGACCTCGCGGTCGAGGACGCCGGGGACGAAGCTGGCGCCGATGCCCTGGATGCCGCTGAGGCCGGGCCTGCCGCCGCTGAGGACAGGCGAGCGGGCGGGCTCGACGGCGACGATCTGGATGCGGTCGCCGAGCTCCTCGCGGAGCACCTGGCCGACGCCCGTGATGGTCCCGCCGGTGCCCACGGCCGCGACAAAGGCGTCGATCTGGCCGTCGGTGGCGGCGATGATCTCGCGGGCGGTGGTGCGGCGGTGGACGTCGGGGTTGGCGGGGTTCTCGAACTGCTGGGGGACGAAGACGTCCGACTCGCTCTCGGCGAGCTGGCTGGCGGCGAAGACGGCGCCGGTCATGCCCTCGATAGCGGGGGTGAGGTGGACCTCGGCGCCGAAACGCTCGAAGAGGCGGCGGCGCTCGACAGACATGTCCTCGGGCATGGTGAGGATGAGGCGGTAGCCCTTCACGGCGGCGACCATGGCGAGGCCGATGCCGGTGTTGCCGGAGGTGGGCTCGATGATGGTTGTCCCTGGACGGAGGGCCCCGGAGCGCTCGGCGTCCTCGATCATGGCGAGGGCGATGCGGTCCTTGACGGAGCCGCCGGGGTTCATGCTCTCGAGCTTGCCGTAGATGGCGGCGGAACCCTCGGGCACGACGCGGTTGAGGCGGACGAGGGGGGTGGTCCCAACGAGGTCGAGGATGGAGTCGGCGACGCGGGGACGACTGGGGGCCGTCATAGATTCCCTCGCTCGACTGCTCCGGCTGCGCCTCCGCGCTCGCCGATGCGAGGTCGCTCGGCTGCTTCGGCTGCGCCTGCGCGCTCCCGGATTCGAGGTCGCTCGACTGCTTCGGCTGCGCCTGCGCGCTCGCTCATATCTGGTACCTCCCGGCGACTGCCTGAGGCTCCCTCTCGTGCAAGTCGGCGATGGAGTAGCTGGCGAGGATGGCGCTGGTCGATTCCCTGATGCGCTCCCATATCTCGCGCTGGCCGCACTGGTGGGGATGGTCAGTGCGGTCGGGGGGCTCGTCGAGCCAGGCGACGGGGGAGAGGCTGCCCTCCAGGGCGACAATGGCGTCGTAAACGGAGATTTCCCGGGGGTCGCGCGCGAGCTCATGGCCGCCGGCGGGCCCGCGCTGGGAGCGCACGAGGCCGGCCTTGCGGAGTGTCGTCAGGAGCTGGTCGAGGTACTGCTCGGGGACGTGGCGGCGGAGGGCGATCTCGGAGCACTGGAGCGGACCCTGACCGTAGTGGTCGGTCAGCTCGATGAGGGCTCGCAGCCCGTAGTCGCCCCGCGTGGAACAGCGCATCTGACCCGTCCCGCGGCGGCGGTGCCGCCGCAAGAATCGCCTCCTGCCTAAAGTCGAGTAAGTCTGTCAACAATATTAGGGGGGCGGAGGTGCGAGGGGCAAGCAGGGCGATCAGGACCTGGGCCTACGGCGCGGCAGACCGTGGACACAACTCCGAGGGCTCAAGCATCTCCGGGCCACTCCCTCATCGCGTTTGGCATAGCTTCGTCAGGCACACTCTGGGCGATTGCGGAAAGGACCAAGAGATCCATTGATATTTCAGGCCTTGAATCCAGCAAGACCTCTTCCCCGCTCTCAACCGCTACGAATCGCACAAGCCCATCGTCCTCGCCGTCCTCGAAGAAACCGTGTTCCTCAAGGTCTCCAGCGAGAAGGTTGAAGTCTGCGCTACGCCGCCCCTGCGAGCTCTCTGTCGTCGAGTCTCCGACTAGGCGAAGGTGACCCCTCTTCCGGTCCCCTTGTTTCCGGTTCTTCACCGATTCTGTAGTCGATGCCGCGGTCGCTCAGGAAGTTGGTCAATGCCTCATGGCCCAACTTCTTGTACCCCTGCACGAGGAGTGTGTGTGCGCGAGCGCTTCGGTCCTCTGCTTCTTGGAAGGTAGTCCCAACGTTCACGATTCCCGTTTGGCGCCCCAGCGCAACCCAGTGGCCCGCTTCGTCCTGGACTATCGTCACGTTCACGTGG
>DAOUID010000101.1:0-5196 GCA_034428315.1 Dehalococcoidia bacterium | reverse complement strand
AGGTTCGACATGTAGATGCCGTTGTTCTTCAGGACCTCGACGAGGGGCGCCCCCTCGGGCGCCTCGATCGTGCCGCCGTTCGCCGTGATCGTCGCCATCGTCTAGAGCCGGTGGAAATCGCCGTCGGGGTCGGGCGCTTCCATCCCGTTCGGATAGGTGTTGTCGTTCCGCTTCAGGAACGACTGCGCCATGCGGGTCAGCGCGTGCTTGTCGCGGTACATCTCGTCGAAGTTCGTGACCGCGTCGTCGAGCGGTCCGCCCGGCTGGATCGCCTCGTAGGGGCAGGCTTCCGTGCAGAGCCCGCAGTACATGCAGATGCGGAAGTCGATCTCGTAGCGGTCAATGTTCCGGCGCCCCTCCGCGTCCTGGCTCGTCGCCACCAGGATGCAGCCGTCGGGACACGCCTGGGCGCAGGTGCTGCAGCCCGTGCAGCGCTCCTCGAACCACAGCAGGTTCGTGCGCGCGTACACCGGAACCGGGCGCGAGACCTCCGGGTACTCGAGCGTATCCACGGGCTTGAAGAGCTGGCGCAGGGTGAGACCCATTCCGCGTGCGATGCCCGTGCCGTAGGCCATCCGATCCTCCCCGGGAGAAGCGGCCCGATCGTAGCCCTCCCGCCTCGTGATGACAATCACGAACCCCCCGCGAACGGGTAGACTCCGCCGCCAACCCACCCCACGGAGGCAAGTCATGCTCTTCGAGCTTCGTCAGTACCGCATCAAGCCCGGCTCTCAGGCGGCCTGGGTCGACTTCATGGAGAACACCATCATCCCCTTCCAGCAGTCGAAGGGCATGGTCATCCTCGGCAGCTTCACCGACGAGGAAGACGAGACCGTCTACATCTGGATCCGCCGCTTCCGCGACGAGGCCGAGCGCGAGGCCCAGTACGAGGCCGTCTACCAGAGCGACGAGTGGAAGGACGAGATCGGCCCCCAGATCCCCGAGATGATGGAGCGCGAGGGCATCGTCGTCCGCCGCCTCAACCCCACCCCCCACTCCTCCATCCAGTAGGCAGCCTCACACCACCTCGTCGGGGCTGAGCAGGGCGGCGGTGGCTTCGCGGTCCTCGGTGTCGAGCGCGACCGTGGCGTACCCCTCGTGGCGGTCGAGGATGTGCAGGCTCTGGATGTTGATGCCCGCATCGCGAAAGCGCGCCGCCACCTTCGCCAGCGCCCCCGGCTCGTCCTTCAGCCGGATGAGCAGGGCCTCGTCCGTCACCGCGCGGTAGCCCGCGTTCACCAGGCACTGGAGGGCGCGGTCGTGGTCTCCTTCTTCGGTCGAGATCGTCACGAGCCCCGTCTCCCCCGTCCGCTCCGTGTTGATCGCGACGAGGTTCACCCCCGCCTCCGCGAGGGCCTCCGTGACGCCTGCGATGACGCCCACCCTGTCCTGAACCGCCACCGTGATCCGCTTCATCGGAGCCTCCTTATGCCTTGCTTGAGCCGCCGCCGGCAGCGCAGGCGCCCACGATCTCGTCGACCGTCGCCCGCGTGACGTGCGACATGGTGATGATGTGGGCGATGTCGTCGAGTGGCGCCAGCTGCCACCTCCGCACGACCTCGTCCGACGGTCGTGGGAAGACAACCGTCACCGAGTTGCGGTTGCGCCACGCGGGGATGCCCTTCTCGTTGAACCGCTCCACCGCGTACGCCGCCATGTCGAGCATGTCCCCGACGAGCCGCCGCAATCCGTCGAGTCCATGGTGTTCGAGCGCGTACCAGAGGATGAGCGGCGTGAACCCGCTGCGTGAGCCGGGCACGGTCGTATCGAGCGTGCCCAGGTACTCGACCGAGCGGGCGACCGCGTTCACGTACTCGCGCTTCGTCAGGACGACCCCGCAGGGCAGGGGCGCCCCGATCACCTTGTGCCCGCTCAGCGAGACGCTGTCGATGCCCGCGTCGAACCCGTAGGGCTGCGGGTCCTCGACGAACGGCAGGATCATCCCGCTGAGCGCCGCGTCGGCGTGGATGTAGTGATTCGTGATCGCCAGGTCCTTGAAGATGGCCCGAACCCGTCCGAGGTCGTCGATTGCGCCTTTCATCGTCGTGCCGATGTTGGCCATGACGATGACCGGGGTGTCCCGGTGGATACGCAAGGTCTCGTACAGGTCGTCGTAGTCGAGCTCGCCGTTCTCCTGGCTCTTGATCATGATGTTGCGCATGTTCAGCAGGCTCAGGTTCTTGAGCACGCTGTAGTGCGTGTCCTGCGAGAAGAAGACGATCCCGTCCGGGTGCAGCTTCCGCGCCAGGTAGAGCCCGTACATGTTCCCCTCAGTGCCCCCCGAGGTGACGTAGCCCCAAGCCTCTCCCGCCGGCAGGCGCATGAGGCTCGCGAACGTGGCGACGACCTCGCGCTCGAACGTGCGGCTGTTGATCGCGTAATTGCTCTCGTGGAAGGGGTCGCCGATGTTGTTGAGGGAGTAGCGCAGGAACGGCGCGAGGGCGGAGTAGTCGTAGGCGAGGTTCGCCGGGTAGCCGGCCTGCCGCCGGGAGGTCTCTTCCAGCGCCTGCTGGAGGGCATCGAGCCGCGCACGGGTCTCCGGGCGCGGAGCGCCCATCCCGCGGGACGCCTTCTCGGCGGACATCGCCCTACAGCCGTCGCAGCTTCGTGAAGCTTTTCAACTCCCGCGGCGGGTCCAGCGTGCGGCCCACGATGCTGAACGAAACCTCGCCCACGTAGATGTCGCCTCGCGAGTCCACCGCCACCCCGTGCGGGGCAATGAACTGTCCCGGCCCCTCGCCCTCTTCCTCGTCCCCGAAGCGCGCCAGCAGGTCGCCGCCCCGGCTCAGGATGCTCACGCGGTGGCCCAGCCCGGGGCACCCCTCCATGCCGCCCATCCCGTTCAGCTCGCCGATGTAGATGTTCCCGTCCGGGCCCAGCACCATCCCGTCGGGCCGGTGGATGTTGTTCCACATTTCAAGGAAATTCCCCTCGGAATCGAACACCTGCACGCGATGCGCCTCCCGGTCCGCCACGTACACCCGCTCTTCCTCGTCTACCGCCACGTTGTGCGGGCGGATGAACAGCCCCGCGTCGATCCCAGGGCCGCCCCACGAGAGCACGTGCTCCCCCTCCGCCGTGTAGCGATGCACGTTCGAGTTCCCGTACCCGTCCGTGATGTAGAGGTCGCCGCTCGTGGGCGAGACCGCCGCGTGCGTCGGCCGGTTGAAGGGCGCACCGCTCCAGATCGGCGCCGGGTCGCCCCCGAGGGTGAGGAGCAGCTCCCCATCCTGCGACCACTTCGTGATCGAGTGCGTCCCGTCGTCGACGCACCACACCGCCTCGTCCGCCCCGATGAACATCCCGTGCGTGCGCGCATCGAACACGCCCCGCCCGAAGCTGCGCAGGAAGCTCCCCGCCTGGTCGAACACCATCACGGGGTAGTCCGTGTTGCGCGTGAGCAGGAACACCTCGTCGCGAGCATTGACGGCCACGCCCGGGGTTTCCCGCAGCGTCACCCCTTCCGGAAGCTGCTCCCAGTCCTCGACTACCTCGTAGCGGAAATCGCCATCGCCCAGGATCACCGACATCGTTCGCCTCCCCGAAGGTGACCGCCGCCGATTGACCCCACCCGCGGACCGATCACAGACTGCGGGCGATGGTAACGGCTCGACAGCCCGCTGGGGACGGCGCCCCCGCCGGAGTCGCGGCGTCCCATCGCCCCATCCCATGGTTGTTTCTGATTCGGCGCCTGCTTCGCTGGCCTCGCAGCGGGGCCCTCCTTCTGGTCGCCGCCTACGGCGCGCTGCTCGCCGCCGGCACCCTCGTCCTCCTCGTCCCCGCCGCCTCGACCACCGACACGAGCGCTGCTGACGCCTTCTTCACGACGGTCTCGGCGGTCACGGTCACGGGGCTCACCACCGTGCCCGTCCAGGAGCACTGGACGCTCTTCGGCGAGGGAGTGCTCGCCGCCCTCACCGTGCTCGGGGGGCTCCTCTACCTCGTCGGCGCGACCGTCCTCCTCTGGCTCCTCGGACGCCGCCTCGGCATGCGCGACTCCGGCATGCGCCGCCTCTTCCGGGGCGTTCCCGGCGTCGCGGAAGTCGTGCCCGTGGTGCGCACGGTCCTCGTCGTCGCCTTCACCGCCCAGGGCATCGGAGCGGTCGCTCTCTTCCTCGTCATGCTCTCCGCCGACGTTCCCGCCGACCGCGCCCTCTGGTGGGGACCGTTCCACGCCGTCAGCGCCTTCAACAACACCGGCTTCTCCCTCCCCGACAACGGCTACGTCGCCTTTGCCGACGACGTGCCCGTGCTCGCCGTGACCGGCGCCCTCGCGATGCTCGGCGCCATCGGACCCATCCCCCTCGCCCTCCTTGCCTCCCGCCGCTCCGTCCGCCGCCTCCCCCTCGACGCCCGTGTCATCCTGCTGGCCATGATCCTCGTCCTGGTCGGGGGCGCGGGGGTTCTCCTCTTCGGTGAGTGGACGAACCCCGCCACCCTTGCCGCGGAGCCCGGCTGGCGCCGCCCCTTCCTCGCGCTCTTCGAGTCGTCCGCCCGAACGACCGGCTTCACGACGCTCGACACCGCTGCCTTCCGCGAGGAAAGCAAGGTGTTCGCCACCGGTCTGATGCTGATCGGCGGCGGCGCCGGCGCCGTCAGCGGCGGCCTCAAGGTCGGGACCATCGCCGTCCTCGCCACTGGCCTCCTGAACGCCCTCGCGGGGCGCGAGCGCCTCTCCCTCCTCGGACGGGAGCTGCCCCCGTCCGCCTTCCGCCACGCCCTCGCCATCACCTTCCTCTTCGGCGGGGCCGTCACCTTCCTCTGCGCGGGGGTGATCGCCTCCTCCCACGCCGCTCCCATCGACGCGCTCTTCGAGGCCATCTCCGCCGTCACCCTCTCGGGCTGGTCGGTTGGTCAGACGGCGGAGGCCGGGGCGTGGGAGCGTGGCCTCCTCATCACCGCCATGATCGTGGGGCGCTTTGGACCCATCCTGCTCGTCCTCCAGATGGCCCGTATCCGCCGACAGCCCTCCACCCGCCACCTCGAGGACAGCATCCGCTTCGGTTAGCCGATTAGGCCTGCTCCCACTCGTATCCCGCCGCCCGCAGATCCGCCTGCAGCGCCTCGTAGTCGCCCTGGAAGTGGTGACCGGCCATCCCCACGCCCCGCGCCGCCTCGACGTTCTCGCCGATGTCGTCGATGAAGAAGCAGGCGGGCTCCGGCAGCCCGATGCGCTCCGCCGCGAGGTGGTAGATG
>DAOUID010000100.1:0-10934 GCA_034428315.1 Dehalococcoidia bacterium | reverse complement strand
GGTTTTGTTTAAAATATGGTACAAATTTTATCTTTCATATCTTATCCTGAATAGTTGCTAAAAACTTTTTTTTTCATATTTCTTATCAAAACATTTGAAAAATTACACATTTGATGAAATATCCCAGTTGAACTTACAAATTATTCTTGTATGTCTTCAAATGGAAAAAGCCTGTCTTGACTAAATGTTATTTGTACCTTTCTTGGTATAATCTTTTGAATTTCATGACATATTTCATCATCACATGTTAATAAAAGTCTCTTCGCTCCTATACGTACAACTATTTCTTTGTCTGTTGTTCCTGTTACTTTAGCAGGAGAAGGCGTAGCGTTCGGAATAGCGGGGCTCCCCGCCGAGCCACTGCTCGAAGAAGAGGGCAAGCTTCTCGCGGCTGGGGGCGAGGTCGTCGGGGTAGATGGCGCGGAGGGGGGCGTCGGCGGCGACGGCATCGTAGAAGGTCTCGACGATGGCCTCGACGGTTTCGCGCCCGCCCACACGCTCGAAGGGGGTCGCGCCGCTCACGAGGTCCGCCAGCGGAGGGCGAGGAACGTGAGGGTGAACGAGGCGGCGCCGAACCCGAGCGTGGCGGCCGCGCCCCAGAGGATGTCGAAGCCGTTCCAGCCTTCGATGATGAGGGAGCGCTGCGCCTCCAACACGTAGGTGATGGGATTGATGGTGGCGAGCACCTCAAGCCAGTCGGCGAAGACATCCTTGGGGGCGAAGGCGGTGGAGAGGAAGATGAGTGGGAAGAGGAGGAGGCCGCCCGCGGCAGCCGCCTGGGGGCTACCCGTGCGGAGCGCGATGGCGGCGTTGAAACCGGAGTAGGCCATGCCGAACCCGAACGACCCCCCGAGCAGCACGAGCAGGCCCGGGAAGCCGGTATCGAAACCGGTGCCGAAGATGAGGCCCACGCCGACAATGAAGGCGGTGATCGCGACTGTACGGACGCCGTCGGCGGCGATGCGCCCAAAGACGATGGCGGAGCGGGGCGCGGGGGTGAGGAGGAGCTTGTCGAAGTAGCCGCGCTGGATGTCGGTGATGGTGCCCAGGCCGGCGCTCGCGGAGATGCTGGAGGCGGCGGCGAGGATGGCGACCGGCACCTGGAAGCCCGTGAAGTTGTCGATGCCGAAGGCGTCGGCCGCGATGGAGCCGATGGAGCCTACGGTGACGGCGAAGAAGAAGAGGGGGATGAGGACGTTGCCGGCCTCCTGGGCGGGGTTGCGAACGGCCTCGCGGAGGGAGCGCAGGGTGAGGAAGTAGACGGTGGCGATGGCCTGCATCAAGCGGCACCCCCCTCGGCGGGCTGCGGCTCCTCGACCTGGAGGTGGTGGCCGGTCGCCTCGAGGAAGACGTCGTCGAGGCTGGGGCGGGAGATGGCCACATCTCCCACCTCGATACCGGCCTCGTCGAGGGCGAGGACGACACGCGCGACCGCACGGGCGCCATCGGGCACGTAGACGACGGCCGCGCCGTCGGCGACCTGGACGCGCTCGACGGCCTGGACGGCGGCGGCGACCTCGGCGGCGCGGTCGAGGGCATCCGCGGCGAGCACCTGGACCGTGACGACGTCGGTGCCGATGCGCGCCTTCATCTCGGCGGGAGAGCCGCGGGCGATGATGCGGCCCTCATCGATGATGGCGAGATCGTGGGCGAGGCGGTCGGCCTCTTCGAGGTACTGGGTGGTGAGGAAGACGGTGATGCCGTCCTCGGCGCTGAGGCGGGTGACGTAGCGCCAGATGCCCTCGCGGCTGACGGGGTCGAGGCCGGTGGTGGGCTCGTCGAGGAAGAGGATGCCGGGGCGGTGGACGAGGGCGGCGGCAAGGTCGAGGCGGCGCTTCATGCCGCCAGAGTAGGTGCCGATGGCGCGGTCGGCGGCATCCTCGAGGTCGACGATGCCGAGCAGCTCCTGGACCCGCTGGCGTCCGGCGCGCCCACCCAGTCCGAAGAGCCGGGCCTGGAGGGTCAGCAGCTCGCGGCCGGTCTGGATGTCGTCGAGGCCGGCCTCCTGGAGGGCGACGCCGATTTGCCTGCGGACCGCGCGGGCGTCGGCGCGGATATCGAGGCCATCGACGCGCGCGCGGCCGGCGGTGGGGCGAAGCAGGGTCGTGAGCATGCGGATGGTCGTGGTCTTGCCGGAGCCGTTCTGGCCGAGGAAGCCGAAGATCGTCCCCGGTGCGATGTCGAGGTCGATGCCGTCGACGGCGTGCACTTCGTCGAAGTGCTTGGTCAGTCCCTCGGCCCAGATCGCGCTCACTGGTTCGAGCGTAGGGGATGCTTGCGTTCCAGAACAATCCACACGTTAGGTCGGCTCCTTCTCCGCAGGGGAGCGGGGAACGCTCGCGACAAGCTCGGCAAGGAGGTCGAGGTCATCGCTGTTGATCCCCCTCGCTCCGGCGCCGAGGACGCGCTCCATGTCGGTAGCCGTATTCACGGGCCAGACGTAGGTGGCGACGCCGCGACCGTCGAGCTCGCTCATGAGCGCGGGCTCGACGAGCGTGATGTGCATGGAGAGGGCCTGGAAGCGCTCGCCGAGGGCGGGCATGAGCTCGCCGAGCTCGTGGGGCCAGGCGGCGGAGGGGATGAGGCAGACGTGGTCGCGTCCCTCGAACGGCTCCAGCAGCCACCACTCGCGGGTCGTGACGGCGTAGGGAGCCCCGGGGAGCCGCCGCTCGAAGGTGTCCGCGACCGCCCCGGAGAGGTCG
The DNA here is from genome assembly GCA_034428315.1 of Dehalococcoidia bacterium. Taxonomy (GTDB): domain Bacteria; phylum Chloroflexota; class Dehalococcoidia; order Tepidiformales; family Tepidiformaceae; genus UBA2991. The sequence goes on along the minus strand of DAOUID010000100.1, from coordinate 8,232 downwards.
AGCGTCTCGGACTTGAGGTCGACCATGAGGTGGAGGCCGGGGCCGGCGTTCTCGATGACGGCCTGGAGCTCGAGGCGGGGGCCCCAGCCGGGCGAAACGCGCCACCGCTCACGCAGGAGGGGGAGGGGGCCGACCGTCTTCGCGTGGCGCACTTCGACCCGCCCGCGGTGGAGCCAGACGTCGAGCTCGGCGAGGTCGGCGCCGATGGCTTTGGCGCGATCGAGGCGGGCAAGGTCGTTGCCGGCCCGGTGGGCGATCGCGACCGGGCGGCCCGGTGATGGGGAACAGCTCACGAAGGAGCACCGCCCCGCTGGAGGAGGTACTGCACGTCGGGCGGGATGGGAATGCCGCGCCCGGTGACGGTGTCGAGCCAGGCCCAGGCGTGCACGAAAGTGGCGACGGGGGTTCCCCGCTCGGTGGAGCGCACGGCGAACTCCTGCTCGAAGCCGCGGTCGTCGGCGCTCGTGGTGGTCACCTCGATGGTGGCGCCTTCGCGCCAGGCGAGGGGGGCGTGGTAGACGGCACGGGTCTCGCGCTGGACGGCCACGACGTGGTCGGGCTTGGAGACGCCGCAATGCTCCTCGAAGGCGGCGTAGGCCAGCTCGGTGAGCGCGAGGAGCACGCCCGCGTGTACGAAGCCGGTGTCGGTGAACGTGTCGGTGTGCCGGGTGGGGTAGGAGATTGAGAAGGCCACGGCCCGATCGTGGGAGGCGCAGGCGCGAGAGGCAAGCGGCTCAGAAGATGACGGCGTCCACGCCCCAGACCTGGCCGGCGCCGGTCACGAAGAGGACGACGGCTATGAGGATCATCATCAGGTTCTGGCCCTGCTCGCCCTGGTCCTTCAGCCCGGCGAGCAGCAGGTAGTTCAGGTTGAGGAAGGCGGCAAGGATGAGACCGGCGAAGGTGAGGATGCCGAAGGTAATGCTGACGCCGGCGGCGAACTCGCCGAGGACGACCAACCAGGAGGTGATAACCCAGGTGCGTTCGCTGCGCAGGGCCGTGGCCTTGAGGATGCCGGCGAAGGCGGGAATCGGGTGATCCTCGACAAGGCCCTCGACCCAGCCGCGGGAGCCGCCCCGGAGGAAGCCCGGAAGGTCCTTGTGGCGCACGCTCTCGAGCCACCAGAGGCCGAGCCCGATGCGGAGGATGGCGAGCCACTCCTCCTTGGTGAGCCAGTCGAAGATGTCGAGCGGTTCCATCGGCGAGGGATTCTAGCGCCCCTGAGGCGGGCTCGCGCTACGATCGGAGGATGGCCGAGAAACCGCGTCCGCCCCTGATCTGGATCGACATGGAGATGACGGGGCTCGACGTCCAGCTCCACCACGTGCTCGAGGTGGCCGCGATCGTGACGGATGGAGACCTGGAGGAGGTCGACGACGGCATCGATCTCGTGGTGCACCAGCCGGAAGCAGTGCTCGCGCTGATGGACGAGTGGTGCGTGAACCAGCACGGCCAGTCGGGGCTGACGGCGGCGGTGCGGGAGTCGCGTGTGGGGCTGGAGGAGGCGGAGGCGCTGCTGCTGGAGTACCTGCGGAAACACACCTCGGAAGGGCAGTCTCCGCTGTGCGGGAACTCCGTGAGTCACGACCGGCGTTTCCTCGAGCGGTGGATGCCGGAGGCGGCGCAGCATCTGCACTACCGGACCATCGACGTCTCGACGGTGAAGGAGCTGGCGCTGCGCTGGTATCCCGAGCTTGAGCGCTTTCCGAAGGGCGAAGCGCACCGGGCGCGCGACGACATCCGCGAGTCGATCGCGGAGTTGCGGTACTACCGGGAGCGCGTCTTTCGCTAGCGGCCGCGGAGGCGGCGGGCGGCGCGCTGGATGATGCCCGGGCGGCGAATGCGCTCACGGAGCTGCCTCAGCCCCTCGGTCGTCCCCACGAGAACGGGGCGGGACCAGTCGCGCAGGGTGGGGGTGCGGTCCTCTCGGACGCGGGCAGGGGGGACGAACCGCTCGAACGGCTTCCATGTGGTCCCCTCGCGGATGAGGGCCTCGCGGCCCGCGGCTTCGACGAGGACAAGTCCGGCAGCGAGGTCCCAGGCGCGCACGCCCCAGAACTGGGCGGTCGTGAAGATGCCGGCGGCCACGTAGGCGCACTCGATCGCGGCGGACCCGGTGACGCGGTTGTCCCAGCTGGCGGCGCGTCCGGGGGCGCCGCCGGGCACGGCGCTCAGGCTGCGCCGCACGCCCTCGTTCTCGACTGTTTCGACAGGCTCGCCGTCGAAGCCGAGGGGACCGCCGTGGTGGGCGTGGTAGACGCCCGGACCGAGGCCATGGCTTGCGGAGCACCAGATGGCGCCGGCCACGGGAACGCCCTCGTGCAGCACTCCCACGGAGGCAGCAAAGAGCGGATAGCGGTTGACGAAATTGGTGGTGCCGTCGACGGGGTCGATGGCCCAGAGGTACTCGGCGTCGGGGAGGGGGGCGTCGTCCTGCTCCTCGCCGAGGATGGCGTGGTCGGGGAAGCGAGCGGCGAGGCGTTCGCGGATCATCTCTTCGACCGCGCGGTCGACCTCGGAGACGGGATCGGTGGGAGCGGTCTCGTCGGACTTGCCCTCGGTCTTGTAGTCGACGGTGACGGAGCGTCCGAGGGCAGCGGTAATCTCGTCGCCGGCGGCCTGGGCGAGCTCGCGGGCGGTGGCTTCCAGGTCGGCGAGGAGCGCGGTTCCGATCAGGCGGTGCTGGCGTTGCGGTTCCGCCTCGCCAGTCACGGGCCCGCTACGCTCCGACCTCGGCCGCAAGCTCCTCGAGGGTGACGCGAGCCACGCGCCGTCCGCGGGCGAGCAGGGCCTCGAGGTCGCCCTGGGCCTGTGCGGCCTTGAGCTGCGCGAAGGTGTAGGGCTTGCCGGGAACGGGGGCATCGACGGGCTCGTCGCGCACGATCTGGACGAGGACGCCGGTCGGGGGCCCTCCCTTGTGGAGCTGGCCGGTGGAGTGGAGGTAGCGGGGCCCGAAGCCGACGGTCGTCGCCACGCCGTGCCGGTCGCGGAGGCGCAACCGGAGATCCTGCAAGTTCGCGGCGTGTTCGGGCGTGCGGGGCAGGTAGGCGAGCAGGGCGAGGTAGTCCCCGGAACTCAGGGTCGCAAGGACATCGGCGAGGGGTGGCGTGGGGGGAGGGGCGGAGGGGTCGGCGAGGACTCGGGCGGTGGCGTCCTTGGCCTCCTGCACGTTGGGCTGGTCGAAGGGGTGGACGCCGAGGACGTGCCCCGCGACGGCGGTGGCGATCTCCCAGCGGATGAACTCGGCGGGGAGCTGGGCGGGGTCGCAGTACGGCAGCCGCACCACGGGATGGCCGGCGGCCGCGAGTGCGTCGAGTCCGTCGTGATCGCCGAGGGCGACGAAGATGCGGTCGTCCCCGTAGGCGTCGGGGCCGGCAAGGGGCTCGCCCGCGACGGGGACGATGCCCCTGCCCTCCTTGCCGAGGGACTCGGCGACGATCTGCTCGATCCAGGTACCAAGCTCCCGCACCTCCTCCGGGAGGATGAGGGTGAGCTTGTCGCGGCCGGCGAGGGCGGACTCGCCGAGCACGGCGCCGAGCAGGGCGCCGGGGTTCTCGGAGGGGACGGTTCGGCGGCAGGCGTCGAGCATCTCCTGGGCGCGCATGGCGAGCTGGCCCACGTCGGCGCCGATGAGGGCGGCGGGAGCCATACCGAAGACGGAGAGCGCGGAGTAGCGACCCCCGATCTCGGGATCGCCGTGGAAGACGCGGCGGAAGCCGCGTTCGCGCGCGAGGGCGTCGAGGGGCGTGCCTTCGTCGGTGATGGCGGCGAAGCGGGCGCCGTCGGGCGCCTTCTCCCAGAAGTACGCGAGCTGCGCGCTGGTCTCGATGGTCGTCCCGCTCTTGCTGGCGGCGATAAAGAGCGTGCGGTCAAGGTCGAGGCTGGCTTCGAGCGCCAGCAGCTCCTCCGGGTCCGTCGTGTCGGGCGTATGGAGGTTGAGAGCGCCCGATGCGGTGCCCAGGGCGGCATGCAACACGGCTCCCGTGAGGCTCGACCCTCCCATGCCCATGAGCACGACGTCGGTGAAGCCGTCGGCCGCGACCTCGCGGGCGAACGCGGTCAGGTCGGGCGCATCCTCGAGACTCTGCTCGGGGGCCGTCAGGAAGCCGAGGCGGTCGCTGATCTCGGCGGGTTCGGGCTTCCAGACGGTGTGGTCGCGCATCCAGAGGCGGCGCACCACCTCGTCGCGGCGGAGCGCCGCGAGGCGCTCCGCGACGGCGCCGGCGAGGTCGCCAAGCGACCGGGACGCAGCGGGCTGGCGACCGGGAGCCGTCGAGAGGCGACGGTCGAGCTTGGCCATGAGGGCCTTGTAGCTGTCCTCGAAGGAGGCCAGCCCGTCGACGAGCAGCCTGTCGGTAACGGCGGTCAGGTCGACGCCGGCTGCTTCGGCTTCGTCCAGCAGGCGGCCGGCCTCCTCAAGCGTCTCCGGACCGGCAGGTTCGACGACGAAGTGATCGAGTACGGCGTCGAGGGTGGCCTGCGGGAGAGTGTTTACGGTGTCGGGGAAGATGAGCGTCTCGACGTAGAGGATGTCGGAGTAGGCGGGATTCTTGGTGCCGGTCGAGGCCCAGAGGGGGCGCTGGGGACGGGCGCCCGCCTGCCCGAGCCGTTCCCAGCGCTCACCGGCGAAGATGTCCTGGAAGCGGGCGTAGGCGTGGCGCGCGTTGGCGACCGCGATCTGGCCGCGGAGGGCGGAGTCATCGGGGAGGAGCGCGTCGACGGCAGTATCGACGCGCGAGACGAAGAAGGAAGCGACGCTGGCGATGGTGTCGAGACGCTCGCCGGCGTCAAGGCGGCGCTCCAGGCCGGCGATGTAGGCTTCGGCAACCTCCTCGTAGACCGCCACGCTAAAGAGCAGCGTGACGTTCACGTTGACCCCGGCGGCGATGAGCTCGGTGAGGGCCTCCACCCCAGCGGGGGTGCCGGGCACCTTGATCATGACGTTGGGACGGTCGACGAGGCGGAAGAGGCGCCGGGCCTCGGCGACGGTGGCCTCGCGGTCGTGCTCGATGCCGGGGGGCACCTCGAGGGAGACGTAGCCGTCGACGGCGGCGGTCGACTCGTAGACGGGAAGGAGAGCGTCGGCGGCGAGCTGGATGTCCTCGGCGGCGAGAGCGACGAAGGCGTCGTAGGGGTCGGCCTCGCCCATGCGGATGATGGCCTGCAGCGCCTCCTCGTAGTCGCCCGACTCGGAGATGGCCTTGTCGAAGATGGTGGGATTCGAGGTCATGCCCGTGATCCAGCCGTCGGAGACCATGCGGTCGACCTCGCCGGAGACGAGCAAGCCGCGGCGGATGTAGTCGAGCCAGACGCTCTGGCCGTGCCGGATGAGCTGCTCGGTGGCGAGGGGCGCCATAGTCAACCTCCCGCGCGGGAGCGGGCGACCATGGCGGCCGCTCGCTCGACTACAGCCTCGGCGGTGAAGCCGAAACGCTCCATCATCACCTTCCCGGGGGCGGAGGCGCCGAAACGGTCGATACCAAGCACTTCGCCGGCATCGCCAACGTAGCGCTCCCAGCCAATGCTCGTGCCGGCCTCGATGGCGAGGCGGGCCGTCACGCCCGGGGGGAGCACCTGGTCCCGGTAGGACCGGGGCTGGCCGGCGAAGAGCTCCCAGCTGGGCATACTCACGACTCGCGCGGCGATGCCTTCCCCAGCCAGCATCGAGGCGGCCTCGCGGGCGAGGGAGACTTCGGAGCCGGTGGCGATGAGGATGATGTCGAGCGAGCCGTCGGGTGCGTCGTCGAGGATGTAGGCGCCGCGGGGAACGCCTTCGCGGACCCGCTCCTGCTCGGCGATGACGGGAACGCCCTGGCGGGTGAGGGCGAGGAGCGTGGGGCCGCTGCGCCGTTCGAGGGCGACCTTCCAGGCGGCCGCGGTCTCGTTGGCGTCTGCGGGCCGGAGAACGGTCAGGCCGGGGATCGCGCGGAGGGCGAGCAGCTGCTCGATGGGCTGGTGGGTGGGACCGTCCTCGCCCACGCCGATGCTGTCGTGGGTGAAGACGTAGATCGAGTGGCAGCCCATGATGGCGCCGAGGCGGATGGCGCCCCTCATCCAGTCGGAGAAGGCGAGGAAGGTGCCCCCGTAGGGGATGAGCCCGCCGTGGACGGCCATGCCGTTCACGATGCCGCCCATGGCGTGCTCACGGACGCCGAAGCGGAGGTTGCGTCCCTCCCAGGCGCCCCTGGCGAAGTCGTCGTAGCCACTCAGAAGGGTGTTGTTCGAGGGGGCGAGGTCGCCGGAGCCGCCGGCGAGGTTGGGGACCACGGACGCAAGGGCGTTCAACACCTTGCCGGAGGCAGCGCGGGTGGCCATGGCGCCGTCTTCGGGGGTGAAAGCGGGGAGGTGGGCGTCCCAGCCCTCGGGGAGGTCGCCGGCGACGCCGCGGCGCCACTCGGCGGCCTCGTCGGGGAAGGCGCGCTCGTAGGCGTCGAAGCGCTCCTGCCAGGCTGCCTGGCGAGCGGCGCCCTGCTCAAGGGCGACGCGGAACTCGGCGAGCGCCTCCTCGGGAACGTGGAAGGCAGGCTCGAGGGGCCACCCGTAGACCTCCTTGGTGAGGCGCACCTCGTCCTCGCCCAGGGCGGCGCCGTGGGCGGAGGCGCTTCCCGCCTTGTTGGGGCTGCCGTGCGCGATCTCGGTGGCGACCACGAGGATCGAGGGGCGGTCCTCGACGGCCTGGGCGGCGCGGAGGGCGGCATCGACGGCTTCCAGGTCGTCACCGTCGACGTGCTGCACATGCCACCCGTAGGCGGCGAAGCGCTCGCCGACGTCCTCCTGGAAGGCGAGGTCGGTGCTGCCCTCGATCGAGATCTCGTTGTCGTCGTAGAGGAAGGTCAGCTTCCCCAGGCCGAGGGTGCCGGCGAGGGAGGAGGCCTCGGAGGCGATCCCCTCCATCAGGTCGCCGTCGCTGACGAGGGCGTAGGTGCGGTGGTCGACGATGGTGTGGCCGGGGCGGTTGAAGCGGGCCGCCAGCATGCGCTCGGCGATGGCCATGCCGACGGCGTTGGCGACGCCGGAGCCGAGCGGGCCGGTCGTCGTCTCGACGCCGGGCGTGAGGCCGTACTCGGGGTGGCCGGGGGTCTTGCTGCCCCACTGGCGGAAGTTCCTGATCTCGTCCAGGGGGAGGTCGTAGCCGGTCAGGTGGAGGAGGCTGTAGAGGAGCATGGAGGCGTGGCCGGCGGAAAGGACGAAGCGGTCGCGGTCGGGCCAGGCGGGGTCGGCGGGGTTGTGGCGGAGGTGGCGGGTCCAGAGGACGTAGGCCATGGGGGCGGCGCCCATGGGAGCGCCGGGGTGGCCGGAGTTGGCCGCCTGGACGGCGTCCATGGAGAGCGTGCGGATCGTGTTGATCGCCTGGTGCCTGAGCGTACCGGCGGGTGCGGTCATCGGATGGGCGCTCCACGGCGTCGTTTGGTCTGGCGAAAGCCGTACGGTCGTGGCGGAAGCAACGTCCGCGGGAAGGCTAGCACGTCTGTTTCTCTCCAGACAGAACGAAGCGTTCAGAAGCGTGCGGGTGCGTCGGCGAGGGGCTACGATCCGAGTACGGGAAGCGTGCGCGGCGGTGTAGCGCCGGGACCCGCGGAAGGACCTCCATGCGAGAGATCGAGGCGGCGGCGATCACCGAGACCGTCGCCAGGCTCGCCATCGAATCGACCCACTTCCTGCCCGAGGACGTGGAAGGCGCCATCCGCGAGGCGCGCGAGACGGAACGGTCGCCGCTCGGCGTCCAGATCATCGACGAGATCCTTGAGAACGCCGAGATAGCGCGGGAGCGGATGCTGCCGCTCTGCCAGGACACGGGCACGGCCGTCGTCCACGTCGAGCTGGGGCAGGACGTTCACGTCACAGGGGGCTACCTGATCGACGCGATCAACGACGGCATCGAGCAGGGGTACGGCGAGGGCTACCTGCGCAAGTCGATCGTGGACCACCCCTTCGGCGAGCGGACGAACACGGGGACGAACGCTCCCGGCGTGATCCATACGGAGATCGTGCCGGGCGAGGAGCTGCGCATCGGGTTCATGCCCAAGGGGGGCGGCTGCGAGAACATGTCGCGCTACCAGAACTTCCTCCCGGGGGCGGGACGCGAGGCCGTGACCGATTTCGTCTGCGAGACCGTGGACCTCTCCGGGGGGAACCCGTGCCCGCCCCTCATCATCGGCGTAGGCGTCGGCGGGACGGCGGAGAAGGCGATGACCATCGCGAAACACTCGCTCTTCCGGACAGTCGGCGAAC
>DAOUID010000099.1:0-8068 GCA_034428315.1 Dehalococcoidia bacterium | reverse complement strand
CGGACGCCCCAATGCGAATCGCCGGCTCGGAGATCGATGTCATCGTATTCGACCTCTTTGGCGTCCTCATCTCCTTCGACGACGACCTCGTCGTCGAGCGGCTCGCCCGCCACTGCGACGACCCCGCCGGCACCTTCCGCCGCCTGCACAAGATCACGGCTGCCCACGACATCATCACCGGCCGGTCGACCCTCCCCCACGTCCACCAGCGCCTCGTCGAAGCCGAGGGACTGAAGCTCTCGTACGCGGAGTTCGAAGCCGCCTGGCTGGAGCCCTACTCCGAGGCCATCCCCGGCATGGCCGGGCTCGTCGAGGCCCTGTCCCGCCACTACCGTCTCGTGCTGCTCTCCAACGTCGACCGCGACTACTGGGGGGTCGTCCGCGGCCTGCACCCCGAGCTCCACCGCTTCGAGTCGCTGCTCGTCTCCTGTGACCTCGGGATGGCCAAGCCCGATCCCGAAATCTATCGCCACCTGTTGCGCGTCACCGGCGTCGAGGCTTCCCGCTGCCTCTTCGTCGATGACACCGGGCTCAACGTCGAGGCTGCCCGGGAACTCGGCTTCCACGGCCACACCTTCCGCACCCCCTCCGGGTTCCGCGAGGAGTTGAGGCAGGCCGGCGCGATGGGCGTCTAGCCCGATACCGGGGGCTGTGCACTTTGACCCACAGCGGCTCGCCACGTGGAGCTGCCGCTGGCACTGACCGTGACCCGGCGCCGGACCCTCCCGCCGCCCCTTCCCGAACCGCCCACGCTCTCGCTCCCGTTGACCTCGTCTATTTTCGAGGCGCGACCTCGTGCCGGACCGCGCGGCCTGCGTGGTGCCTCGGGGCGGTCCCTGCGACAGCCCTACTGGAACACCACCGTCTTGTTGTCGTACACGAGCACGCGATCCTCGACGTGCCAGCGCACCGCCCGCGCCAGCACGACCCGCTCGAGCTCCCGGCCCAGGCGAATCAGTTCCCCCCGGCTGTCGCGGTGCGTCACCCGCAACACGTCTTGCTCGATGATGGGTCCGGCGTCGAGGTCCTCCGTCGCGTAGTGCGCCGTCGCCCCGATGAGCTTCACCCCCCGCTCCTCCGCCTGCCCGTAGGGGTCCGCCCCCGCGAACGCCGGCAGGAAGGAGTGGTGGATGTTGATGACCCTGCGCGGATACTCCTCCAGGAAGGTCGGCGTCAGGATCTGCATGTAGCGGGCGAGCACCACCAGGTCCACGCGGCCCCGTAGCCGCTCGAGCATCTGCTTCTCCTGCTCGACCTTCGTCTCGCGCGTCACCGGAAGGCACTCGAACGGCACGTCGAAGCGATCGGCGAGCGGCCGCAGGATCTCGCGGTTCGAGAGGACCATCACGATCTCGGCCGGCAGCTCCCCGGTGCGGGCCCGCCACAGCAGGTCCAGCACGCAGTTCGGCTCCCGCGTGCCGAGGATGGCGATGCGGGGACGGTCGGAGCTGTAGGAGACCGACCACTCCATCTCGAACCGGCCCGCGACCTCGTCGCCGAAACCCGTGGCCACCTCCGCCGCCGGAACATTGCCGTTCACGAGGTCGTACTCCACGCGAAGGAAGAACCGGGGGTGTTCCCCGCTCGTCGAGTGCTGGTCCGCCTGCAGGATGTTGGCGCCGTGCCGGTAGAGGTAGTCGAAGACCGCGGAGACGACGCCCGGGCGGTCCGGGCACTGCACCCGTAAGCGCGTGGTCCCCTCGTCCGAAGAACTGTTCAAGACTTGAACCGTGCGCCTGTCGTGGATACTGGGCTTCTCACGTAGCTACTGGTACATGACCAGGTCTGGCACCTCATCGAGCGCCTGCACCTGCTCCGGCGTCATCACCGGCGTGTCCTGGTCGAAGAACAGCTTCAGCGCCGGCCGCTCCGAGGGCGCCGTGAGGGCGTACCAGTCGTAGTGCCGCAGCTTCAACCTGGCCGTCCCGAAGCCGTCCATGTCGATCATGACCTCGACGCCCTCGACATCCACGACGTCAGAGCGGTTCTGGATCATCTTCGCCGCGAACTGGTGCACCATCAGGATCTTGGGAGGGATGTCCCCCTCCTCTTCCACAAGCGTGGCCAGGTAGTGCTGCACCTCGTTGATCTGCTCCCCCCAGATGCCGCCGATGGCCAGGCCCGGGCGCACGCCCAGGTGCTCCGTCGCGAACTCCGGGTCCAGCGCCATGTGCACGAACGGCTCGCGCAGGAACGGCTCCAGCAGCTGCACCTCCGCCAGCGGGTCGCTCCAGCCGATCTGGACGTCCAGGAACAGGATCATGTCCCGCGCCCGCGCCGCTTCCACGTACTCGGCGATCACGTCGTGCGAGAGCCGCGACAGCCAGGTGCCGTCTCGCGTTGGGTAGGCCTGCGCCACGCCCGTGATCAGGTGGTAGGCCGGCACCACCTCGCGCGCACCGTTCAGCTTGTCGTAGTGCGCGGCCCACTCCGCCACCGCGTTCGCCACCTCCGCGGGCGTCCCGTGCCCCAGCACGCCCATCGCCGGCACGCCCGGGTACCCGTAGAACGACACCACCTGGGCGTCCTCGAACACCGAGCGGGTCGACGCAGCCCGCGGGAACGTCCAGGCTCGCTCGACGTCGGAGACCACGAGGTACTCGCCACCGGGCCTGAAGTGCGTCAGGCCACCCAGCAGCCCCCCTGCCCCGTCGCCCCAGCCCTTCACCGGCAGCGGTTGCCCTTCGACGAACGACCAGACGGAGAGCCCCGGAACAGAGCCATCAGGTCGCCGTTCCCAGTTCACCCAGCCCAGCGCCCGCCCCGCGAACACGTCGCGCAGGGCCATCTGCGGGCCCGTCCAGTGCACCGCCGTCGCTCCCTCGCGGAGCATCAGGTCGCACTGGGGAATGCCGTTGAGGCCGCTGATTGGCACCCGTTCCGCCCAGCCAAGCGATGCCGATTCCACCTCCACACTGGCGTCGTGCCCGTGGCAGATGTACGCCCGCTCGCCCTTCAGCCTCAGCGGCGCCTCCGAGTCCACGACGTGGCCCGAGGTCTCCCCGCCCGGCAGGCGCAGATCGATTTCCGTCGGAAGGTCGCAGGAGACCTCGATCGACAGGGGCGTGCTCAACGGCCCGATTGGGGCTGGAATGAGGCCGTTGTTGGAGGGTGCGGTGTGGACCGCCTCCACCGAGGCCTGGCAGGCCGCCGCCGCCGCCCTCGCTGGACTGCTCGCGGTGACGAGGGCCGCAATCCCCACCAGAGCTACCAGACCCACGAGGAGTCGGATGGACATCACACGCATCGCGCGAAACCCTCCAGGGCAGCCACCATGCCCTTCAAGGAAAATATTAGCAAAGTGCGTATGCATTTGGCTATTTCTTAACGGATCCTTGACGCCTTCCTCCCCGTTCCTTCACCCCTAGAATCGCGCGGCAGCCCCACCGGGCATCCGGAGGCGTCCCATGACCTCGTCCACGCAGTCTGCCCCCCTCCACCGGCAGGTCGGCCGCGGCTTCAGCCGCAGGCTGATTCGCGGCGTCCTGCTCCTCCTCCCGCTCATGATCACGTTCTGGCTGATCCAGTTCGCCTTCCAGACCATGGACGGCCTGCTCCAGCCCATCATCTCCGCCATCGCCGGCGACGAGATTCCGGGCCTCAGCTTCGCCATCATCATCGTCGCGCTCTTCGTGGTCGGAGCCGTCAGCTCCAACGTCCTCTTCCGGACTCCCGGCTACCTGTTCGAGCGCGGCATCATGGCCCTCCCCGGCGTCGGCTCCGTCTACAGCACCACCAAGAAGCTGCTCCCGGGCTCCGACCAGGGCACCCGCGCCGCTACCGGCTTCGACACCGTGGTGCGCATCGAATACCCCCGCGAGGGCGTGTTCTCCGTGGGCTTCCTCATGGGATACATCGAGGACGGCGACGGCGTGAAGTGCGGCGTCGTCTACATGCCCTCGACGCCCATGCCCCAGTCAGGCTGGCTCGTCCAGCTGCCCGTCGACAAGATCCAGGTCATGGACTGGAACTCCGTCCAGGCGATGCAGTACATCGTCTCCGCGGGCGTCAGCTGCCCGAGCAACATGACGATGACCCCCATCGAAGCCCCGGCGTGAAACAGCCCCGGGGGGGGCGCTCCCTGGGACAGCCTCCGTCTTCGGCGGCCCTTCCGCCGCTTCCGTTCCTGTACCATCCTCCCGCCGCCGCACGCGCGCGGCCAGGAGGTCTGAAATGGCAGACGAGATGCGCATCCAGGTCATGAACGGCGGCCCCTACGTCGTTTCCGGCGGCATCCCCCTCACGGAGATGGCCCCCGTCCAGACCCTCAACGGCGAGAACGTCGACTGGCACGTTCTCCGCGAGCTCGACGAGTCACGGGACCTCTACGCCCTCTGCCGCTGCGGCCGCTCCAACGACAAGCCATACTGCGATGGCTCCCACGCCGCCGAGCCGTGGGCCGAGGCCGAGACCGCCGACCGACGCCCCATGGCCGACCGCGCCAACCGCATCGAGGGCCCCGCCGGCGTCATGCTCGACGACGAGTCCATCTGCATCGGCGCCGGGTTCTGCGGCACGAAGACCACGAACGCCTGGGACCTCATCAACGAAGAGGGCGACGAAGCCCGCGATCGTGTCACCGCCATGGTTGCCCGCTGCCCCACCGGACGCCTCGCCATGATCAGCGCCGGCGGCGACTCCCTGGAGCCGGCCGCCGACCCCGAGATCGCCGTGGTCCCCGGCGGCCCCCTCTGGGTGCGTGGCGGCGTCAGCGTCGAGAGCGCCGACGGCGCTCCCTGGCCCGAGCAGAGCCGCCGCACCCTCTGCCGCTGCGGCGCCTCCAACAACAAGCCCTTCTGCGACGGCGCCCACAGCGACCTGCACTTCGACGAGCGCTAGCCGGGCTAGGCGCCTGCTTCGCTGAGCGAGTGCACCTCGGCGAACACGGTCGATGCCGCCCGCCGGAACCGCTCGTCTGCCGTCCAGTACTCGCAGGCCAGCGACTCCGCCAGTGCCAAGTAGTGAGAGTCGTACACCGCCCCCTGGCCGAGTTGGCTGGCCAGTTCGATCGCACGCATGTGCAGGCCGGGAGGGTCATGCAGTTCGAACGGCAGAGCCTCCATTTGCTCGACGAGGCGAGCCGCCTGCCCCCGTTCCAGTTGGCCCTGCACGACCTTGCGGTGAAGGGCGTTCGTCACCTCGGTGGGCAGGAGGTGAGGCGCCACAAGCCGCTTGCCCTCACGAGCCCACAACCGGAGCAGGGCGGTAGCCCTCTCGGAATCCTCTTCAGCGACCAGCCACTTGAATGTGAGGCTCGCGTCAACGACGACGAAGCCGCTCACTCGCTTCCCCAGAGTTGAGCATCGCGCTCCTCACGCATCTCCCGAATGATGTCGACGGAGTTTCCGGGCAGGACTCGGTCGCCGAAGATCTCCTTCCGAAGCGCCTCCAGCCTTTCCGCCCTCCCCTCCAGCGAGTGCTCCTCCACCGCCTGCTCCTCGTCGTCCGCCAGTTCCTTCTCGATGGCGGTCTGGCAGTACTCGCGCATGCTGATGCCCTTGAGCGCTGCGACCGCCTTCAGCCGTCGCTGCAGGGGCGCGTCCAGGTCCAGCGTGAGTCGCTTCGTTCCTTCAGGTGCCATCGTCCCGGCGCTCCCCTCGTCGTGTCCCTTCCATATTTGCGGAAATACAGAAATACGTAAAGGGGCTGCAGAAGGCAGGCAGTGCAGTGCCGCCGGGGACGTTGCCTAGCCCACCAGCCGCTTCATCGTGGCGCCGATCTCCGCGGGCGAGTCCGAGACCACCGCCCCCGCCGCCCGTAGCGCGGCCTTCTTGTTCTCGGCCTTGCCGTCCTCGCCCGAGATGATCGCGCCGGCGTGACCCATGCGCCGCCCCGGAGGAGCGGTCGCCCCCGCGATGAACGCGACCACGGGCTTCCGCACGTGCTCCTTCACGTACGCAGCCGCCTCCTGCTCGGCGCTCCCGCCGATCTCCCCCACCATCACGATCGCGTCCGTGTCGTCATCCTCGTTCAGCATCCGGATCGCCTCGCGCTGCGGCGTCCCGATGATCGGGTCGCCGCCCACGCCGATGCAGGTGCTCTGCCCCAGCCCCCCGCCGTCAGCTGCGCCACCACCTCGTACACCAGCGTCCCCGAGCGGCTCACCACGCCCACGCGCCCCGGCAGGAACACGTCGCCCGGCATGATGCCCACGCGCGTCTGCGTTCCTGGCGTGATCACGCCCGGGCAGTTCGGCCCGATCAGCATCGTTGGGCCCTCCTTCAGCGCCTGCTTTACGCGCACCATGTCCATCACGGGAATGCCCTCCGTGATGCAGACCGCCAGCGGCACCGCCGCCGACGCCGCCTCCAGGATCGCGTCCGCCGCGAACGGCGCCGGCACGAAGATGATGCTGACGTTCGCGCCCGTCTCCCGCACCGCCGTGTCCACCGTCGGGAAGATGGGAACGCCGTCCTGCTCCTCGCCGCCGCGCCGCGGATGCACCGCCGCCACCACGTTCGTCCCGTAGGCGATCGAGCGGCGCATGTGGTTTGCGCCTTCCGTGCCGATCCCCTGAACCATCAGTCGCGTGTTCTCGTCGAGAAGGACGCTCATCGAAGCTCCCGCGCGCGCCGCGCCGCCGAAATAAACCCGCGCGCCGCCTCGGCGCTCGCGGGCCTCCGCATTCTAGCCGCGCCTCCCGATGGCGCTAGCCGGGAAGCCTCCCCCGGCCTGCAGCCGCTGCCGCTGCTACGATTACGCACCGACCACCGGTCACCAACCACCGACCACTGGAGATTCCTCATGGCCATGGCACTCGAAGGCATCAAGGTCCTCGACCTCTCCCGCCTTGCTCCCGGCCCCTACTGCTCCATGCTCCTCGCCGACTTCGGCGCCGACGTCACCCTCGTCGAGGCCGTTCCCGGCGTGAACGCCAAGCTTGCCGGCCCCGCCGCCGACCCCGAGGCTGCGAAGCGCGCCGCCGCCTACAACGCGCTCGGCCGGGGCAAGCGCTCCATCGCCCTCAACCTCAAGAACGAGGCCGCCCGCGAGATCTTCTACGAGCTCGTCCGGGGCGCCGACGTCGTCCTCGAGGGCTTCCGCCCCGGCGTCGTCAACCGCCTCGGCGTGGACTACGAGACCCTCTCCGCCGTCAACCCCCGGATCGTCTACTGCTCGCTCTCTGGCTTCGGCCAGACGGGCCCCTACAGCAACCTCGTCGGCCACGACATCAACTACATCTCCATTGGAGGCGCCCTCGGTGTCATCGGCCGCCCCGGCACCGCCCCCGCCATTCCGGTGAACCTCCTCGCCGACTTCGCCGGCGGCGGGCTCATGGCCGCCTTCTCCATCTGCGCCGCCCTTCTCGCCCGCGAGCACACCGGCCGCGGCCAGACCGTCGATATCGCCATGAGCGACGGAGTCCTCTCCCTCATGACCAGCGCCATGACCGGCTTCTTCTCGACCGGCACGCCCCTTCGCCCCGGCGAGGGCTTGCTCACCGGCGCCCGCCCCTGGTACGACACCTACAGGTGCAGCGACGGACGCTGGTTCTCCATCGGCAGCATCGAGCCCCACTTTTACGATGCCCTCTGCCGCACCCTCGGCGCCGAGGAGTTCCTCGGCAGGCAACATGACGAGTCCGCCTGGCCCGCCATGCGCGCGCGCTTCGAGGAGATCTTCGCCACGAAGACCGCCGACGAGTGGATGGCCATCATGTCCGAGCACGACATCTGCGCTTCCCCCGTCCTTGAGCAGGAGAACATCGTTACCGACCCCCACAATGTCGCCCGCGACATGGTCGTCACCGTCGAGACCCCCGCAGGCCCCGTCCAGCAGGTCGGCGTCGGCCCCAAGCTTGGCGACACCCCCGGCCGCGTCACCCGCGGCGCCCCCATCAACGGCGAGCACACCGACGAGGTGCTCGCCTCCATCGGCTACGACGCCGACCGCATCGCCGCCCTCCGCGCCGAGGGCGCCGTCGGCTAGCCCCGCGCTCACGGAAGGAGCACACCATGGACTACCGGGTCGTCGCCACCGACATCGAGTTCGCCGAGGGCCCCCTGGAGCTCCCCGACGGCGACATCCTCTTCACCGAGATTCGCGCCGGCACCCTCACCCGCGTCTC
>DAOUID010000098.1:0-2614 GCA_034428315.1 Dehalococcoidia bacterium | reverse complement strand
CTGGCTTACGGGATGGATGTCTGCCGGGCCCTTCCCATCGGTTTCCCGACAGTGGGCGTCGGCTCCGTCTTTCCCGATTACAGTGGCGCTACCGCGGCGGAATTTCACCGCCTTCCCTATTCTCCCGGGACGGGCACCTGGACGAACAAAGCCACCGCGAGCCTAGGGCTCCGCCGCCCTGCACGTCAAGGTTGGCCCGGTGTTTCGCTGGAAGGGAGTTGGTACCGGGGGAGGGATTCGAACCCTCACGCCCTTGCGGGCCACGGATTTTAAGTCCGCTGCGTCTGCCAGTTCCGCCACCCCAGCGCCTGGCGCTCACCGCGATCATAGGCGCTCCCCGCGACCTCGCGCCCGCGTTAGCAGGCCTCCCAGACTCCCCCCTGCTCCCGCGCTTCCCCCCGCGACGCGAGCAGGTCGAGCTGCCCCTGCACGCTCGAGGCGGTCTGCCAGAACCGGCGTTCCGTCGCTCGCGGGTAGAGCCGCGCGCAGAGGTCGTACACGCTTCCCGGCCCAGCCTCCCGCAGCGAGTCCCCCACGCGCGCGCAGCGCCGCTCGATACGGCCCAGCGCGCCCGTGATCGCGTCCCCGGCGCCGTCGAACGGCTCGCCGTGGCCGGGGAAACAGCGCATGAACCCGCCTTCCGCCAGCCGTTCCAGCGACGCCGCGAAGTGCGCCAGCGAGGGGAACCGCTGCAACTCCTCGCCCTCGGCCACGAACTGGATCGCGGGCAACGGGTCGACGTCCGGCAGGAGCTGGTCCCCGGAGAACAGCCACCCCTCCTCCCGCACCGCCAGCACGGCGTTCCCCGGCGTGTGCCCCGGCGCTGGCAGGATCTCGACTCCCCCGACCTCCGCGTCGCCCTCGATGAGCCGGTCGGCCTCGAACGACGGGTAGCGCAGGCCCGTCGGCCAGCGCACCCCGCCCTCCGGATACTCCGGCGACTCCGCCGCCCGCAGTGCCGCCGCCCGTCGCGACTGGATGCGCTCCCGGACGTGCGCGAGCGTCTCGGGCGGCGCGCCGGTCCCTTCCGCCCACGCCAGCATCGCCGCCGTCTCCGCCGGCGATTGGAGCAGGGGACGCGCGGTCAGGGCGCCGTCGGCGGCGCCCACCCAGACGGGCGCGCCCGCTTCCTGCCACCGCCTCCCCATCCCCGCGTGGTCATGGTGGCCGTGCGTCGCCACCACAACATCCGGAACGCCTCCGCCGAGCCCCTCGCGGAGCGCCTCCCACGCCCCCGCGAAGTCCGGTCCCGTATCGACGAGCAAGCTCGCCCCGCCCCGCCGCACGAGGTGCACGGTGTTGTCGCCCAGCGCGATCGAACGCACGTCGGCCATGCCGTCAGTTTGCCACGGGATTCGCGTGCGTCCGGGCCACCCCCTACCATCCCTCTGCCAGGGGGCCCCCATGACCGATGCCACCACGACCCGTCTCTCCCCCGAGGACGTGAACAACATCTACGGCGTTGCTTCCGACATGCAGTCGAGCGTCGAGCGCGTCATCGTGGGCAAGACCGAGATCGTCCAGCTCGCGCTTGTCGCCCTCCTCTGTGAAGGGCACATCCTCCTGGAGGACGTGCCCGGCACCGGCAAGACCACCCTCGCCAAGGCCATCGCCCGCTCCCTCGGCTGCTCCTTCCGGCGCATCCAGTTCACCCCCGACCTGATGCCCTCCGACATCACCGGCATCCACTACTTCGACCAGAAGGCGCAGGAGTTCGCCTTCCGCGAGGGACCACTCATCGCCCAGGTCGTCCTCGCCGACGAGATCAACCGCGCCACCCCCCGTACCCAGGCGGCCCTCCTCGAGGCCATGGAGGAGCGCCAGCTCACGGTCGAGGGCGAGACGACCCTGTTGCCCCGTCCCTTCCTCGTCATCGCCACCCAGAACCCGGTCGAGCTTGAGGGCACCTTCCCCCTCCCCGAGGCGCAGCTCGATCGCTTCCTCCTCCGCCTCAACCTCGGTTACCCCGGCGAGGACGACGAGGACGAGATCCTCGCCCGCCAGGAGCACACGAACCCCCTCGATGCGCTCCAGCCCGTCGTCACGGCCGAGCGGCTCACGGAGATGGCGGCGGCGCTCCAGCGCCTGCACGTCGATCCCGCCATCCGCCGCTACGCCGTCCGCATCGTGCGCGAGACGCGAAACGAGGCTGCCTTCGAGCTCGGCGCCAGTCCCCGCGCCAGCCTCGCCCTCTTCCGCTCCGCCCGCGCCTACGCCGCCGTCCAGGGACGCGACTACGTCCTCCCCGACGACGTGAAGTCCATGGCCCCCTACGTCCTCCCCCACCGCGTCATCCTCTCCACCCAGACCCGTCTCCGCGGGCGCGAGGTCGAGGACCTCATCGCCGACGTGCTCGACCGCGTCCCCGTTCCCGTCGAGGACCAGCCCCTCGCCCGCCCCGCCACGTCCGCCTCCACCCGACCCGAGCCGACCGCGGCGTCGCGTCCCTCGCCCTCCCCGGCCTCGTCCGACGACGACTCTCCCTGGAGCCGCCGTTGATGCCGCCGCCACGGACTCGCCGGCGCTAGCTCATGGTCTTCCGCGACCTCTGGCTGCTCGCGGGACCGGTCCTGATCGGCGTGGGCGCCGGCACCGGCCAGCCCATGATCACCGG
>DAOUID010000097.1:0-2685 GCA_034428315.1 Dehalococcoidia bacterium | reverse complement strand
CTCCGTGCCCGCCAGCGGCATCCGCAAGTTCTTCGACCTGCTCAGCACCATCGACGACGTCATCTCCCTTGGCGTCGGCGAACCGGATTATGTAACTCCGGAGCCCATACGCCGTGCCGCCCTCGAGAGCATCGAAAAGGGCGAGACCCACTACACCTCGAACTACGGCCTCTTCGAGTTGCGCGAGGCCCTCAGCGAGGAGCTCGAGACCCTTTACGGCGTCTCCTACGACCCCGCCACCGAGATCGTCGTCACCAGCGGCTCCAGCGAGGCCTTCGACATCGCCCTCCGCTCGCTCCTCGACGACAGTGACGAGGTCCTCTGCCCCGACCCCAGCTACGTCGCCTACGAGCCCGCCGTGACCATGGCCAAGGGGCGCTTCCGCCCCGTGCCCACGAGCGCCGAGCACGAGTTCCGGCTGCTCGCCAGCGACGTCTCCGAGCGCGTCACCGAGCAGACGAAAGCGCTCCTCTTCGGCTACCCCGCCAACCCCACCGGCGCGACCATGGACCGCCCCGCCCTCGAAGCGGTCGCCGAGGTCGCCGCCGCCAACGACCTCGCCGTCATCAGCGACGAGCTGTATGCCCGCCTCACCTACGAGGGCGAGCACACCTGCTTCTCCTCGATCGAGGGCATGCGCGACCGCACCATCCTCATCGGCGGCTTCAGCAAGACCTACGCGATGACCGGCTGGCGCATCGGCTGGCTCGCCGCCCCGGCCCCCCTCGCCGAGGCGGCCATGAAGGTCCACCAGTACGTCATGATGTCGGCCCCCACGGCCGCCCAGTACGCCGCCCTCGCCGCCCTCCGGCACGGGGAGAGCTTCGTCCAGGAGATGCTCGCCGAGTACGACGGCCGCCGCCGCCTCATGGTCGACGGCCTCCACGCCGTCGGCCTCCCCGCCTTCCGCCCCCGCGGCGCCTTCTACGCCTTCCCCGACATCGGCCCGACCGGCATGGACAGCACCACCTTCAGCGAGCGCCTGCTCGAGGAAGAGCGCGTCGCCGTCGTCCCCGGCGTCGCCTTCGGCGCCTGTGGCGAGGGCTTCGTCCGCGCCTGCTACGCCAGCGGCTACGAGCAGATCGAGCGCGCCCTCGAGCGCATCGGCCGTTTCGTCCAGCGCAACCGCTAGCTCGGCGTGGACCCCAACCTCCTCCTCGCCGACTGGGCCGGGCGCCGCATCACCGTCGAGATCGATCGGCCCCTCGGCACTCGCCACCCGAGGGAGGACGACATTCTCTACGGGGTCAACTACGGCTTCGTCCCCGGCACGCTTGCCCCCGATGGCCACCCCATGGATGTCTACGTGCTGGATGGAGGCGAACCACTCGATCGGTGCGAGGCCACCGTCATCGCCATCGTCCGCCGCCGCGACGACGTGGAGGACAAGCTGGTGGCCGTGCTGAACCCGGAATCCGCCTGGGATTCCACCGCGATAAGGGCCGCCGTGGACTTCCAGGAACGCTACTTCGACTCCTGGATCGAGCTCGCCTGACGCTCACCCGAGCCCGTGCTAGACTCGCGCGGCTAACCCCCGCGAAGGGGGCGTGTTTACGTGCGCCTGCTTCGCGACCCTGGTGAAGGACGGACAACGATGGATCTGAGCCTCAGCGAAGAGCAAAACCTGATCCGCGACTCGGCGCGCGACTTCCTCGAGAACGAGTGCCCCGAGGAGCATGTGAGGGCCATGGAAGAGGACGAGGCCGGCTACAGCCCCGACCTCTGGAAGAAGATGGCCGAGCTCGGCTGGCAGGGCCTCATGATCCCCGAGGAGCACGGCGGCTCCGGCTTCTCCTACCTCGACCTCTGCGTCCTGGTGGAGGAGTTCGGGCGCGCCCTCGTTCCCGGTCCGTTCATCCCCAACGCCACCTGCGCCGCCTGGCTCGTCATCGCCGGCAGCGACGCCCAGAAGGCCAAGTACCTCCCCGGCATCGCCAGCGGGACCGCCATCCACACCTACGCCGTCACCGAAGAGAGCGGCCGCTGGGACCGCGCCGGCTTCACCCTCACCGCTACCCAGGACGGCGGCGACTGCGTGCTCAACGGCGCCAAGCTCTTCGTCCCCGACGCCAACGTGGCGGACTACCTGCACGTCATCGCCAACACGCCCGATGGCAGGCTTGCGAACTTCATCATCGCCCGCGACCAGGCCGGCGTGGAGGTCACCCTCCTCAAGACCATCGCCAGCGACAAGCAGGCGGAGGTCGTCCTCAACAACGTCCGCGTCGGCGCCGAGGACATCATGCCCGTCGATGGCGAGACGAGCATGCGCGGCCGCAACATCGCCGTGAACCTCGAGAACGCCTACCTCGTCGGCCTCGCCCAGAAGGACTTCGAGATCGCCGTCAACTACGCCAAGGAGCGCGTCCAGTTCGGCCGCCCCATCGGCTCCTTCCAGGCGATTCAGCACAAGGCCGCCGACATGGTCACCGACGTCGACGGCATGCGCTTCATCACCTACAAGGCCGCCTGGTCCACCAGCGAGAACGATCCCGCCCAGAACATGGACACCTCCATGGCCAAGGCCTGGTGCAGCGAGGCCAGCCGCCGCGTGGTTGCCCACGGGCAGCAGATCCACGGCGGCATCGGTTTCACCAAGGACTACATCATCCAGCTCTATTTCCGCCGCCAGAAGCGCGCCGAGCTCTTCTGGGGCGACGCCGACTACCACCGCGAGCAAGTCGC
>DAOUID010000096.1:0-19382 GCA_034428315.1 Dehalococcoidia bacterium | reverse complement strand
GACACGGGCACAACCGTCCGCACGATCCCTTCGGGGGCGCTGGCTGAGGAGTATCCAACGTACGTTGAGTTCCTCCGCGCCATTGCCAACGGCATCGCCGAGTAGCGCGAGGTGGTTCCCGCCATCGAGGTGAAGAGCCTGACGACGGGCTACCGAGGGCACCGGGCCATCGAGGACGTGTCGTTCTCGTTGCCCCAGGGCAAGGTCATGGGTCTGTTGGGGCCGAACGGCTCGGGCAAGAGCACGCTGATCAAGACGCTGGTCGGCTTGATCGAGCCCTGGGAGGGCGACGTGTGCGTCCTGGGAGGCGCGCCACGGGATGCGCGCCGGCAGATCGGCTATATGCCGCAAGCAGAGGACATCGACTGGAACTTCCCCGTGACGGTGCGGGAGGTCGTGGCGATGGGCCTCTACCGGAGGGCGTTCGGGCTGGACCGGTTCCTGCGAGGGTCGGAGGAGAAAGACCGCATCATGGCGGCGCTCAAGCGGCTCTCCGTCGACGACCTCGCCGACCGCCAGGCAGGCGAACTGAGCGGGGGGCAGCAGCGCCGCGTGCTCTGCGCGCGGGCGCTGGTGAGGGATCCCGATCTCTTCCTGCTGGATGAGCCGACCGCCGGGCTGGACGCGCGCTCAGAGCAGGAGATCATCGACCTGCTGGGCGAGCTGGCCGCCGATGGCAGGAGCATCGTGTTCTGCACGCACGACATCGGCTGCGCTGCGGAGTGCTGCGACCTGACGCTCTTCCTCAACCGCCATGTCGTCACCTACGGGCCGCCCTCGACGACGATCACGGAGGAGATGCTGAACCAGGCGTTCGACGGACATGCGCTGGTGATGGGGGCGGAAGGAAAAAGGCCGGCGCTGGCATTCCACGACCCTCACGAGCACGCAGATCCCCACGGGGACGGCGAGCACCGCCGGGCGTAGGGCGGGCATGGACTGGCTCACCGACCCCTGGCAGTTCGAGTTCATGCAGCGGGCGTTTCTGGCCGGAGCGTTGGTGGCGATAGCCTCCTCCGTCGTCGGCGCGTTCGTCGTGATCAGGGGGCTGGCGTTCCTGACGGACGCCGTCGCGCACACCTCGCTGGCGGGGGCGGCGATCGCGTTCCTGGCGGGGGGTGGATCGATCGCGATCAGCCTTGGGGCGGCGGGGGCGGCTGGGGCGACCGCGGTAGGGGTCTCGTTTCTGACGCGCGCTCGGCTACGCGAGGACACGGCCATCGGCATCCTCTTCGCGGCCCTCTTCGCTTTCGGCATCCTGCTCATCAGCCGCACGCGGAACTACACGCTTGACCTCACCTCGTTCCTGGTGGGGAACATCCTTACCGTTCCCACCGAAGACATCATCGTGATGGCAGTGCTCTCGATCGTGGTGGTGGTGCTGATGGTGATCTTCTACCGGGAGATGCTGTTCGTGGCGTACGACCCAACGATGGCGGCGGCGGCGGGCATACCAGTGGCCCTCGTACAGACGGGCCTGATGGTGCTGGTGGCGCTGGCGGCGGTGGCGGCCTTCCGGCTGGTGGGGGTGGCGCTGGTGATGGCGATGCTCGTTGCCACGGCGGCGACGGCCGCGCTGGTGGTGCGCCGGGTGCCCTTGATCATGCTTGTGGGCGCCGTTTTCGGCGTCTTGTCGGTGATCATCGGGCTGTACGCCTCCTACCACGGAGACGTGGCCGCCGGCCCGGCAGTCGTCGTGACCTCAGCCGTCTTCTTCCTGATCGTGTTCACGCTGTCGCCGCGGGGTCTGTCCTCCGCGCTCCAGAGGGTCTTCGCAGCCTGAACCGTCCGCTCAGGGCCGTGCTAGGCTACCACGCGCACTGCAACGACCGGCGTGACAAGGAGGCCCCGTATGGCATCAACAGCACCGCTGACCGTCGAAGAACTGCTCGAGGTCGAGGCGATCAAGCGCGTTCGCATCCTCTACTCGCACTACTTCGACATGGCGGACTTCGACAGCCTCGTGGACCTTTTCACGGACGACGCAGTCTGCGAGTTCGGTCCGAACTACGGGGGCGACTGGGTCGGCAAGGAGCGCATCCGGGCGGGCTACGAGGAGTTCGGGGGCGAGGCGGGGCCGTTCACCGGCGCGATGCACGCGAACACGAACGAGTGGATCGAGCTGACCGGCCCGGACACGGCGAGGGCACGCTGGTACCTGCTGGACCTCTCCCTGAGCGGACCGGCGGACCAGAACCCGCTGATGCTGATGGGCATCTACGACGACGTGTACCGCAAGGTGGGCGGCGAGTGGAAGATCGAGCGCACCTACATCGACTTCGTGTGGCCCAACCGGGACTACAAGGGTCCGCGCGAGGTGAGCTGACATGGGCGACGCCGAAGCCATGCGCGACCTGCTGGAGCGCGACGCGATCACGAGCCTGATGGTGCGCTACGCCGACCGCATCGACGCCAACGACCCGGTGGGGGCGGCGGCGTGCTTCGCCCCGGACGGCCTGGGCGTGTACTGGGGCGACTCCCGCGGCCGCGAGGCTATCGCGGAGCGGCTGACGGGCATCCTCGCGGGGTTTCACGCGACGAGCCACCACCTGTCGAACGTGCAGATCGAGCTGACGGGCGCGACGACGGCGCGGGCGCAGTCATACGTGTACGCCTTCCACCGCATCAAGGGGTCGATGGAGCACACGCACTACTGGGGACGCTGGGTGGACGAGCTCACGAAGGTCGACGGGGAGTGGCTGTTCGCAAGGCGGGAAGTCGTGGGCATCGGGAGCTTCACGCCGGGGGTCGAGGCCAGCCCGGACGACCATCCGGGGCACCCGGGCAGGCTCTAGCTACCCCTCCGCGTCCCAGTCTCCGGGGTCGGACTCGATGCGGTCGGGGCAGTGCGCCTTGCTGATGGGGCAGTAGCGGCACTCCTGCCAGCTGGGGATACGGCGCGCTTCCTCCTCGGGGCCGGCGAGGATGTCGAGGAAGTAGGGGAGCTCCGCCAGGATGTCCTCGGCCTGGCGGGGGTGGAACTCCTTGACAAGGCCGTCTTCGTAGACGAGGCGACCGCGGAAGCGCCGCTCGCGGTGCTCATCGAGGTTGGAGATGGGCAGGAGGGCCATGGGCAGGAGCACCTGCTGCTCGTGCCAGTCGTGCACCCGGCCGGTTTTGACGTCGAGGACGATGTTGTCCTCCTCGCGGAGGGCGAGGAGGTCGGGCTTCCCGCCGATGACAATGCCGGGCGAGTCCTCGTGGCGGGCGCTGAAGCGGTTCTGGTTCTCGACCTTGACGCGGTAGCCCTCGCCGTTGAGGGCGCGATGGGTCTCGCGCAGGAGCTTCGTGTGGCGGACGCGCCAGACGGAGAAGTCGGAGTCATCCTCCGCCTTCTCGTAGTCCTGCCAGTTCGCGCGAAACCAGACCGCCCAGTCGCAGCTCTTCTCGCCGCTCATCCAGGGCGCGAGCCAACTCAGCCACACGTACGGCTCGTCGCGCGGGACGGCCACGGCGCGTGCCTAGGAGGCGGCTGCGCCGGGGAGGACGGCGTCCTCGAGCCCGCGGGGCACGCCTGGCACCTCGACCTTCTGGATCTCGCCGAGGATGTGGGCGAAGCGCTCACGCTGCTCGGGTGTCTTGACCGGCATGCCGAAGCCGACGCGGGTGGCGTACTCGCGGTTCTCGCGGATGAAGTTCGGGAGGTTGTCGTAGGTCGAGGTCTGGGCAAAGCCGCGGAGGACGTCCTCGGGGATGACGCGGCGCATCTCGTCCCACTTGCCAGCGAGGGAAAGGGAGTGGAGCTCCATGCCGAGGTCCTTCCAGCCGTGGATCTCGAAGACGTCGTGGTAGCTGCGGGTGGAGCCGTAGAAGGAGATCGGCTGGCGCAGCGCCTCAAGGCCCTGCTCGATCTCGGACTCGTTCTCCCCGAAGACGGTGAAGCCGCCGCCGGAGAGCTCGATGTCCTCCCACGTGCGGCCGGAGCGGCGGAGGCCGATGGCGATGTTGGGGAGGACGACCTCGCGCATGTACTTGTCGGTCATGAAGCCGTGGGGGTAGACGCCGTCGGCGACATCGCCGGCGGCGCGGGCCATGCCGGCGCCCACGCAGGCGAGCATGACCTTGGGCTCGGGGTACTCGATGGGGCCGGGGTTGAAGTTCGGGTTGATGAGCGTGAACTGGTAGTGCTCGGTGACGTGGTCGGGCTTCTCGCCGGTCTGGAAGGTCTTCCAGATGGCCTTGAGGGTACGGATGTAGTCCTTCATGCGGGGGGCGGGCGGCACCCAGGGAACGCTGAAGCGGCGCTGGTTGTGGCCCTTCACCTGGCTGCCGAGGCCGAGGGAGAAGCGGCCCTTGCTCAGGTGCTGGAGATCCCAGGCCTGCATCGCGAGGACCATGGGGGCGCGCGGGAAGGCGATCGTCACCGAGGTCGCGATCTCGATGCGCTCGGTGGCCTTCAGGGCCAGGGTGGAGGAGAGGATCGAGTCGTGGGCCGTCTCCGCGACGTTCGCGAAGTCGAATCCGAGTTCTTCAGCGCGCTGGGCGCCTGCTTCCACGTCTGTGAGCCAGCCGCCGCCGAACCCGCTGCCAACCTTCATGTGTCCTGTGTCCTTTCGATTCGCCCCGTCGCGGAGCGCCAATCGACGATTGTACGCAGGACTCTCCTTAGTGGCGGCGGCGGCTCTTGCCGCGCGGCCGCGTCCGCTTGCGGCGAGGCTGAGTTGGGGCAGCCGGCGCAGGTGCGTCCAGGAGAGTGGCGATGGCGGCCAGCTCGACGGGCGTGTTCGCGTTGCGGAAGCTGCGGAGGTCGGGGTCGACTTGCGCCAGCCGGTCCTCGGAGAGGGCGAGGACGTCGAGTTCCGCGAAGGCCTCGATGACCTTGTTGCCACCGCGGGCGAGCGCCGCCTCGGCGGCGCCGAGGCAGCGCTCGCGACGGTAGGCAGCCGCAAGGGGCTGCTGGAAGCCAGCCACCTCGGGAACGACGGCATCGTGGTTCCCGAGGGCGCCCGCCACGCACTCGACGACGGCGGTGCGCAGGAGGGGAGCGTCGCAGGAAGCCGCGAAACAGACGGGCGAGGTCGCCACGGCGAAGCCGGCCGCGAGCCCGGCGAGGGGTCCGCGCTCCGGTTCGCGGTCCTCGACGACGGTGACGGGGAGGCCGGGGTGCATGGGGGGCAGCGTCTGGCCCGCGGCGGTGACGACCACGATCTCGTCGACGACAGGGGCGAGGGCGTCGCGCACCCACTGGAGGAGAGGTCGCCCACGGAGGTTGGCCGAGGCCTTGTCGGAGCCGAAACGCCGGCTCAGACCGCCCGCCACGATGATGCCGGTTACTGCATCGCGCATGGGCTCAGGGTACGCGAGCGGGGCTCGCTATGATGGCGCGATGCGACTCTTCCGGCGGCGGCCGCGCATCACGGAGGAGAACTACGGGCGGCTGATGACGTCGTTCGGGCGGACGGTGGACGCGGACCCGCTCGTGGCGGGGCCGGCGGAAGCGCTGGCGGAGCGGGTGACCGAGGAGCTAGGGGCCGAAGCGGTGGCGGTGGACGCGAAGCTGTACCAGGGGGCGGCGGCGTACCACCTGCGGCTGCTGGCGGGGGCCTGGATCCTTGCCAGCGAGGGGGGCGTCCCGACCGAGACGGCGGAGGTGTTCGAGGAGGCGGTGGCATGGCGGTTCGGGGCGCGGGAGCTGCCGGAGCGGCTCGGGGAGCTGGCGCGGGGCGAGGTCGAGCGCGATCTCTCGATGGACGGGGGCGGCGGCTAGCGCTCGGCGTCGAGGGTGGCGAGCCAGGCGCGGCCGCGGGGCGAGAGGCGGTAGCCGACCTTGAGGCTCTCGGTGAGCCCGAGCCCCTTGAGCTTGCGCACATCGCGCTTGAAGGGCTGGGTCTCGCGGCCAAGGGAGGCGGCGAGGTCGGGGGCGCGCGTGCCGGGCGACTCGGCGATGAGGCGGAGGACGGCCTCGGTCCAGGGTCCGTGGCGGGACGACCGATCGAAGCGGGCGAGGCGAGCAGCGATGGCCGCGACGGCCCCGTCATCGAGCGTGGCCTGCTCGCGCAGGGCCGCGCGAGGGTCGTCGCCCGCGAGGTGGAGGGCGACGCGATAGAGGTCGCCCTCGGTGCGGCGGTTCAGGTCGGCGAGGAGAGGGTCCCGGTCGGGGTAGCCGGCGCTGCGGGCGTCGCGCTCGGTTATGTCGCTTTCGACGACGCGATCCACCGCGTCGATACCGAGGACGCCGATCGAGGTGCGCAGCTCGCCGCCGGCGCGGACGGTCGGGCGCTTCCAGCGGCGGAAGGCGAGGGTGATGCGGCCATCGACGATGCCCTCAAGCGTCGCGCGCTTCAGGAGCATCGCGAGGTGGCGTCCCGGCTACTTCGAGACGGCGGCCGCGGCCGCGACGCCGCTGTCGACACCGTTCGCGGCGAGGAGGGCGTGGATCTGGCGGGCGTGGGTCACGATGCGGCCCGCCTCCTCGCGCACGGCCTGACGGCCATCGCAGAGCGCCTCCTCGGGGTTGCAGTGGATGTCGAACTCAAGCCCGTTCGCGCCGGCCGCCACGAAACCGTAGGAGACTCGTTCGACGAGCGAACGGTCGCCGGAGCTGTGGGAGGGGTCGGCGATGAGGGGCAGGTGCGACTTGCTGCGCACGAGCGGGATCATGGAGATGTCCGCGGCGAAGCGGGTCTCGGACTCGAACGACCTGATGCCGCGGTAGCAGAGGATGACGTTGGGGTTGCCGGCGCCGGTGTGGTTCCCGGAGCGATCGAGGCCGGACATGATGTAGGCGGCGGCGCAGAGCCACTCATTCAGGTCGTTGCCAAAACCGTGCTTGAGCACGACCGGGGTGCGGATGCGGGAGAGCTCCTCGAGCAGGGGGGAGTACTGGGCGCTGCGGGCGCCGATCTGGATGACATCGATTCCGGCCTCGAGGAACGCCTCGAGGTGGCGTAGGTCAATGAGCTCGCAGACCACGGGGAGGCCCGTGGCGGCCTTCATCGCCTTCACGATATCGAGGCCGCGCGCGATCTCGAGGCCGCGGTAGTCGTAGGGGCTCGTGCGGGACTTGTCGACGAACGCGCGGAGGATATCAACACCGGCGTCGCGGGACATGACGGCGGACTCGACCGCCTGCTCCTCCGTCTCGATGGCGCAGGGGCCGCCGAAGATGGTGAGGTTGCCGCCACCGACCAAAGTCCCGTTGACGTCAACGACCGTATCTTCGTGGTGGAAGTTGCGGCTGGCGTCCTTGTACTTCTCGGTGATTCGAATGACGCGGTCGACGCCGGGCAGCTCGGTGACGCGGCCTTCATCGATGATGCCGGCCATTCCCTTGACGCCGATGACGATACTTCCCGCACCGACCATGGTCTGGCACTGGAGCCCGTAGTCGCCGACGATGCGATCGATTACACGTTCGGTCTGCTCATCGGTCGCGCCTTCGACCATGTGGATGATCATAATTTCGGGACTCTCCGTCATTTTCGAACGCTCATCTTCCTATGCGGGCCGTCAATAAACCAGTGCTTATGACGCTCTCGGGCGGGCAGCCGCAGGCCCGAGGGATCATGCGGACCGGCGGGGGAGGGGTGGTCCCGCTAGAACAGGAGCTGGGTGAGGCGGCGCTGGTACTCGCGCACGAGGCTGCTCTCGAGGCCGAGGATATCGAACACGGCGAGGACGGCCTTGCGCGCGGCATCGTCGGCGAAGCGGCGGTCGAGGCGGACCGATTCGAGCAGCTCGTCGAGGGCTTCCTCGTAGCGTCCGAAGGCGGCCAGCATCACGCCCCAGCGGTAGCGGGCGCGGGGATCGCCGGGTTCGAGGCGAGCCTCCTGCTCGAGCTCTGCGGCGTCGTGCCTGGCGGCGAACTCCTCGAGGAAGATGTGGTGGCGGAGGGCCTTGGCGCGGCGATCGTTGCCGGCGCGCTCGATCAGCTCCTCGGCCTCCTCGCGGTCACCTCGTTCGAGCAGGATCACCGCGAGACCGGTGAGGGCGTCGGCGTTCTCGTCGTCCTCCTCCAGCATCTCGCGGTAGCGGGCCTCGGCGCCAGCGAGATCGCCGGAGGCGGCGAGGTCCTCGGCCTCGGCGGCGGCCATCTCGGCGGGGGAGGTGACGAGCCGGGCAAAGAAGGCGCGAACGTGCTCCTCGGGGAGGGCGCCCGCGAACTCGCTCGCGACCTCGCCATCGACGAACGCCTTGACGGAGGGGATAGCCTGGATGCGGTGGGCGGCGGCGGTGTTGGGGTTGCGGTCGGTGTCCAGCTTGGCGAGGAGCACGTCCTCGCCGAACTCGGCGGCGACCTTCTCGATGATGGGGCTGAGCACGCGGCAGGGGCCGCACCAGTCGGCCCAGAAGTCGACGACGACGGGTCGGTTCTTCGACTCCTCGATGACGGCCTCGGCGAAGGTCTCGTCGGTCACCTCGAGGACGGGCGAGGGGGCGGTCATGGGGAGGCCTCCGGGAATTCGTTGGGGATGGGTGGGAATGCCTCGTCGATCTGGGCGCCCAGCTCGGCGGGGGAGCCGGCGGGAAGCTGGCAGACCATGTTCTCGCAGAGCCAGGCGGTGGCGCCTCCCTCCGGAGCCTCGCGGCCCTCGAGCAGGGGGAGGCCGTTGGGGGGGGCGGCGGGGGCGAGGACAAGGCCGGGGAGGAAGCGGCGGGCGGCAACGCGCTCGAAGGGCGCGCGCGCGCCGGGTTCGCCGACGATAGCGAGCTCGCGGGGCGGCGAGGCGAGCAGGTCGATGACCTGGAGGGTGGCGCCGAACCCCGTGGCCGCATCGAGGATGAGCGACTGCACGCTGGCGACGACCTCGCGGGCGATCGTCTCGCCGTCGGTGCGGAGACCGTAACGCTGGAGGGTGAGGGCGAGAAGGGCGGTGGAGGCGCCGGCGCTGGGGGTCGCCTGGTCGAAGCGGGGCTTCTGGCGGAAGAGCAACTCCTCGGCGCCATGGGCCGTCTCGAAGAAGCCGCCGTTCTCGTCGTCGTGGAAGCGATCCACGACAACGTCGACGAGGGCGTTGGCCCAGTCGAGGTACTCGCGCTCCCCGGTGAGGCGGTAGAGCTCGACAAGGCCGAGGCCGTAGTAGGCGTAGTCCTCGAGCATGCCCTCGATGCGGGCGACCCCGTTCTTGTAGGTGTGGAGCAGGACGCCGCCGGCCCACATGCGCTCGCGGACGAAGCGGGCGTTCCCCACCGCGAGCTCCCGCAGGTGGGGATCGTCGAGGACGCGGGCGGCTTCAGCGAAGGCGGCGAGCGCGAGGCCGTTCCACGAGGTCAGCACCTTGTCGTCGGTTTCGGGCGGGATTCGCTTCGCGCGCTCCTCGAAGAGGGTGCGCCGCCAGCCCTCGATGCGCTCGGCGAGGGCGTCCGGGGCGAGGCCGCCCGCCCCCGGTACGGGGTCGGTTCGGCGCGAGAGCACGTTGCGGCCGAGGAGCTCGGGGTTGTGCGGGTCGTAGAAGTTGCCCTCGCGCGTGACGCCGAAGAACTGGCTGAAGGCTTCTGCCTCGTCGCCAAGGAGAGCGTTGACCTGGTCGACCGTCCAGAGGAAGAACTTCCCCTCGATGCCCTCGCTGTCGGCGTCCTGGGCGCTGTAGAAGCCGCCCTCGCCGTCGAGCATCTCGCGCTCGAGGTAGGTGAGGGTCTCGCGCACGATGCGGGCATGCTCGGGGTCGCCGAAGAGCTGGTAGGCGTGCAGGTAGACGCGCGTGAGGGCGGCGTTGTCGTAGAGCATCTTCTCGAAGTGGGGCACGAGCCACTGGACATCGACGCTGTAGCGGGCGAAGCCGCCGCCGATCTGGTCGTACATGCCGCCGCTGGCCATGCCCCAGAGGGTGCGCGCGAGCATGGTGAGGATGCGGCCGTGGTCGGGATCGTCGGCGCGGGCGGCCCGGGCAAGCAGGAACTCGAGGTTGGCGGGAGCGGGGAACTTGGGGGCGGTGCCGAAGCCGCCCCAGACCTCGTCGGCGGAGCGCAGCATGGCCTGCACCGCGCCGCCGGCGACGGCAGCGTCGAAGGGCTCCTCCGGGGCCGAACGGGTGGCCGCCTCGGCGAGCTGGTCGCCGATCGAATCGGCGGAGTTGACGATGTCCTCGCGGCGCTCGTCCCAGGTGGCCCTGATGGTCTGGAGGAGGCGAGGGAAGCCGGGGCGGCCGTGCGCGTCCTCGGGCGGGAAGTAGGTGCCGGCGAAGAACGGCTTCTGGTCGGGAGTCATGAAGACCGTCATGGGCCAGCCGCCCTGCCCGGTGAGGGCCTGGACGGCGGTCATGTAGACGCCGTCGATGTCGGGGCGCTCCTCGCGGTCGACCTTGATGTTGACGAAGTGCTCGTTCATGAGGCCGGCGATCTCGTGCGACTCGAAGGACTCGTGGGCCATGACGTGGCACCAGTGGCAGGTGCTGTAGCCGACGGAGAGGAGGACCGGCTTGTCCTCGGCGCGGGCCCTGGCGAAGGCCTCTTCGCCCCAGGGGTACCAGTCGACGGGGTTCTCGGCGTGCTGCAGGAGATAGGGGCTGGTTTCGCCCGCGAGGCGGTTCGGCATCGGAACGTAGTGTACGTGGGCGCCGCCTTAGGCGATTGCCCCGATGGAACCGGACCCCCACAGTGGGGCGATGCTGGAGCGGGAATTGGAAGTAGCGGTCGGCGCCGCGAAGCGTGCGGGCGAGGAGGTCGTGCGCATGCGGGAGGAGGGGCTGCGCTATGGCCGCAAGGGCGGCTACGAGCTCGTGACGGAGGCGGACATCCATGCGGCGGAGATCCTGCACGAGGAGCTCACGGGGGCGTTTCCCGATGACGGCTGGCTTGGCGAGGAGCACCACGACACGGCGGAACGGCTGGACCGGGAGCGGGTGTGGATCGTCGATCCCATCGACGGCACCCGCGAGTACCTGCAAGGGCTGCCGGAGTTCGCCATCTCAGTGGGGTTGGTGGTGCGGGGACGGCCCGTCCTCGGGGTCGTGCACAACCCCGCCAGGGATGAGATGCACTCGGCGGTCTGTCCGGACCCGCCCCCGGAGCCCAGGCCCGGCGACGGGAGGCAAGGGGACTACCTCGCGCTTGTGAGCCGCGGCGAGGACCGGCTGGGGGAGGTTCCGCCGCTTCCCGGGCAGGCGCGCACGCGAGGGGTGGGAAGCGTCGCCTACCGGCTGGCCCTGGTGGCGGCGGGGAAGGGCGACGTGGTGGTGACGTGGTACGCCCGGCAGGAGTGGGACGTGGCGGCGGGGGCCGCCCTCTGCCTGGCGCAAGGGCTGACGGTGACCGACGTGCTCGGCCAACCCCTCGAGTTCAACCAGCCGAGTCCGCTGGTGCGGGGGCTGCTGGTGGCGGAGACGGGGCTGCACGCTCGCATCCGCGACTCCTTCCAGCGCTTCTCGCGGTAGGAACGCGCGACGGGCTAGGATGCGGGCGGAGGCATCGCGATGAGCGTACGGATCGGGCTGGGCGCGGCGCTGCTGCCGGAGACGACGCCGGCGTCGTTCTTCCGCTGGCTGGACCTGTGCGAGGAGAGCGAGGTCGACTCGATCTGGTTCAGCGAGCGGCTGGCGGGGCCGCAAGCCGCGCTCGAGCCGATGACGGCGATGGCGGCCGTGGCCGGGGCAACGCAGCGCATCAAGTTCGGGATGAACGTGGTGCTGCTGCCCTTGCGCGACCCGCTGGTGCTCGCGAACGAGTGCGCGACGATCGACTACCTGAGCGATGGGCGGCTGCTGCCGGCCTTCGGGGTGGGCGCCCTGAACGCGCCCGAGTGGCGGGCGACGGGGCGGGAGCCACGGGGCCGGGGGGCGATCGCCGACGAGATCATCGACCTGATGGTGCGGCTGTGGGAGGAGGACGAGGTTACGTTCGAGGGGGAGCACTTCCAGTACGAGGCGGCGTCGATCGCGCCGCGGCCGGCGCAGCAGCCGCTGCCCCTGTGGATCGGGGGGAGCAGCGACGCCGCCATCAAGCGGACGGCGCTGCGGGGGACGGGGTGGCTGGCCGGCATCCAGACCCCGGCGCAGGTGGGTCCGGTCGTGACGAAGATCAAGGCGGCGGTGGCGGAGGCGGGACGGTCGATCGACGAGGACCACTACGGGGCGGGCTTCCCCTTCCGCTTCGGGAGCTGGGACGACGAGCCGATCGCGCGCACGGCGAAGGCGTACAGCCGCTTGGCCGCGCTCGACCCCGAGGCGCTCTTCGCCGTGGGCGGCTCGCAGGAGATCGTGGCGCGGGCGCGGGAGTACGTCGCGTGCGGGATCAGCAAGTTCGTCCTGCGCCCGCTGGCCGACTCCGACGAGGACGCCTACGCGCAGACGCAGCGGCTGATCGAGGAAGTCCTGCCCGCCGTCCACGCGGGGTAGCCAGGAGACACCCGGCCGGGGGAGGATGCCCATGAAGCTCATCGTATTCGGCGCAACGGGGAAGACCGGACAGCACGTCTGGCGAATCGCGCTGGATCAGGGTCACGAGGTCACCGCCTTCACTCGCTCGCCCGACCGGATCGACCCGGATTCGGGGGTGCGGGTCGTCCAGGGCGATGTCGCGGACGCGGGCGCGGTTGCCGGGGCGGTGGCGGGCCACGATGGGGTAATCAGTGCGCTGGGCAGCAACGGCCTGCGCGACAGGACGACGCTCACGGACGGCACGAGGCGCCTCGTCGAGGGGATGAAGCTGCACGGCGTGGAGCGCCTGGTCGTCCTGTCGGCTGCGGGCGTTGGGGACAGCTGGGACCAGGTCCCCCTGCTCTCGCGCGTGATGTTCAGGACGCTGCTGCGCAACATCCACGCGGACCACAGCGCGCAGGAAGCGGTGGTCCGGTCGAGCGGGCTCGACTGGGCGATCGTGCGCGCCGCCATCCTCAGCGATGACCCGCCCTCAGGTGACGTAACCGCGACCAACACGGCGAAGGTCAGCCGCATCGGTCGCGCGGACCTCGCGGCCTTCCTCGTGCGGGAGGCAGCCGAGGGCGCCTACCGCGGTCAGGCGATATCGGTTACGTCGTGACGGCGGGTCAGGCGCCCTCCAGGGGCGGCGGGGGCGGCTTCGGCGGGGGCGCGAGGCGGAAGTGGTAGCAGTCGTCGCCCTCGCCCCCATCGGCGATGGCGACGGTCGTGCCCACGACCGCGACGACATCGTCGCGTCCGGCGAGCGCCACGAGGTCGCCTCGCTCCCACAGCGGGACGCGAGCGCTCTTGAGGATGCCGCTGACCTTGCGGCGGATGCCCCGGTACCGCATGCGGTCGCCGGGGGCGAGGGGGCGGAGGCGGAGGGCTCCTTCGATCCGGTCGGTGGGGACGGCGGCGGCGGGCGGCGGGCCCGCTTCGTCGGGGAAGGGGTCGGTGGCGGCCTGGAGGATGCGCTCCCCTGCGCGGGTGACGCCGGGGATGTTCACGAACTGCTCCTCGAACGGCGCCGCCGCCTCCTCGCTCCCGGCGGAGAGACGCACAAGACCAGCTGAGACCTCGACCGTCATGCCGCCGAAGACGACCTGGCCGGTCCCCCGGGAGAGGACAGCGTCAAGATTGCGAAGGCGCGTGCGGTTGGCGTCGACCTCGGCCTTGAGGAAGGTGGCCTCACGCTCGAGCAGCAGCAGGCGGGCTTCGCTGCCCAGCGAGCGGAACGTTTCGAGGTCGAACACGACGGAGCCGGGCGCACGGTCGCGGGGCTGGGCGAGGTCGGCGGCCTGCTCGACGGAGCGGAAGAGCTCGCGGGCGCTCTCGGCAAGCCCGAGGATGGCGGCATCGGCCCCGGGGTTCTCCTCGCGCAGCTGGGGGAGGACCACGTGGCGGATGCGGTTTCGGGTAGCGTGGAGCTCGGCGTTCGTCGAGTCCTCGCGGTAGTCGATCCCGGCGGCATTGCAGACGGCGACGGTCTCGGTCCGGCCAAGGGAGAGAATCGGGCGGATGAGCTGCAGGGAGGGCATGCCGGGGAGGGGGGCGCTGGGGAGCATGCCGCGCATGCCGCGCACGCCGCTCCCGCGCACGAGGTGGTGGAGCACGGTCTCGACATGGTCATCGGCGGTGTGCCCGGTGGCAACGGCCCCCGCTTCCTGGCGCTCGGCGGCGAACGCGAGGAACTGGTAGCGCAGGCGGCGGGCCGTCTCCTCAATGCCGGTGCCCATCTCCCCGGCAGCGAGAGCCACGTCGCCCTCGCCGGTCATGCAGGGCACGTCGAGGCGCTCGCAGAGGTCGCTCACGAAGTCACGGTCCCCGGCGGAGTCGGCCCGCAGGTGGTGGTCGAAATGGGCGGCGACGACCTCGAAACCGTGCTCTTCGCCGAGCTCGCGCAGGAGCAGGAGGGCCGCAACCGAGTCGGCACCGCCACTAGCGGCGACGACGATCTTCGCGAGGCCGCGAAAGAGGCGCTCACGGTCGGCGAAGCGCCGGACGCGGTCGAGGGGCGAGGACGTCGGGGGAGGCACTACCTGGGGAAGAGGCGTTCCCACCACTCGCCGGACACCTGCTCGTCCGAGAGTGGAGGGGGACTCAACACGATGAAGGCGGTCTCATCCGGCCGGGTGTAACCCAGCTCGCGTCGCGCCGCCTGCTCGACGTAGGCGTCGGAGACGACGTAGTCGTAGACCGCGAGGAGATGGTCGCGCCTGGAGCGGAGGTCCTCGATCTCAGCGAGGGCGGCCTCGTGGTCCTCGTTCTGCTGGCGCTGGCGGACGTTCCCGGAGGAGGCGGTGTACACAAAGTAGCCAGTAAGGAGCAGGCAAACCACGAAAAACAGGGTGGTCTTCGTGAACACCGGAATAGGCATATGACCAAATTAGGCGCGCGTTCTTCAAGATTCAAGCGCCCGGACCATGGTCCGAGGGAAGATGGCAGCGGTTGTTCAGTGTGCGCAGTGAGGTCCGGCCGGCCCGTAGGGAGAGCGTCGAAACGGAGGCGAGATCGAGGCTGAAGGCGCGGAACGCGGCGACCTCCAGGTCCAGCAGCCGGCAGATCAGCAGGCGCACGACGAAGTTGTGAGAGACCGCCACCACCGTGTCTTCGTCGGGGAGCGCGTGCAACTCGGCGACGAGCGGTTCGAGGCGCGCGGCGACCTGCGCGAGGCTCTCGCCGCCGGGCATGACGACGTCCGCGGGGTCGGGGGCGCGCCAGGCCTCGATGAACGCGGGGAAGCGTTCACGCATCTCGCGAAAGGGAAGGCCCTCGGTCTCGCCGACATCCATCTCGATCAGCTCCTCGCGGGTATCGAGGGGCGCACCGGTGCGCTCCGCGAGACCGCGGGCGATGGCGGCAGCCCGTTCCAGCGGGCTCGTGAGGATGCGGTCGACGCGCTCGCCGGCGAGCCGTTCGACAGCAGCGGCGGTCTGGCGCAGGCCGAGATCGGTGAGGGGAGGATCCTCGCGTCCGAGGCCGAGGCCGTCGCGGTTGTAGGTGCTCTGGCCGTGGCGGACGAGGAAGAGCCTCACTCGTACTGCCCCTTCTCGCGCCAGGCATGGAGGGCGGCGGATGGCTCCTCGAGCACAAGCCCGGCGCGCACGTAGCGCTCGACCGTCGCCGTCGGGAAGAGGGCAGCGACGAGCTGCTCGGGGCGCACGGTCAGCTCCTGCCCGCAGCTCAAGCGGGAGTCGAGCGCGGCGGAGCCTTCCACATCCGTGGTGGTGAGCGAGGCGACCCCGGCGCGGAGGTCGTACTCGCGCGCCTTCTTGCCCTCGCGTTCCTGGCGCCAGGGGAAGGTCTCGGTGGCGAGGAAGGCGTTCACGGACTCGATGGCGTGCTCGGGCGTGACGCCTTGGAGCGGGATCCGGTAGTCCGCCCAGCGCAAGAGCGTGGGGAGCGCAGGGAGGCCGAGGGCGACCTCCGACGCCTCGCGGATCTCAAGGTCGGCGGTCGTCTGGGCGCTCAGGTCGGCGGCGAAACGGTCGAGGGGAACACGCTCCTCCAGCAGCACCTCCATGATCTCGCCTTCGCCGATGAAGCCGAGCGGAAGGGGCGCCGCGAAGGCAATCTTGGGATGAGGGGTGAAACCCTGCGAGTAGCAGAGCGGCAACTCGGCGCGGCGGATGGCGCGCTCCCAGTAGCGGAGGACGTCGAGATGGGAGATGTGGCGCACGCGCTCGCCCTTGCGGAAGCGAGCACGGATGCGCTGGCGGGCCTCGCTCACACGAGATCGCCCTGTTCGACCAGCTGCTCGGCGGCCGTGTGGGGGTCGAGCCCGCGTCCGGCGACCTGCGCCACCAGCTCGGCGAGGGCGTCCTCGGAGGTCTCCCGGCGGACGCGTTCGAGGAGGATGCGCTGGGCGACGGAGAGCACCTGGTGGCGCGCCTCCTGGCGGCGGTGCTTGTCCAGCTCGCCGGAGCTGTCCAGCCAGGCGCGGTGCTCGTCGATGGCGTCGACGAGCTCGGGGACGCCATCGCCCGTGGTGGCGACGGTCGAGAGGATGGGGACGTCGCGGCCCTCGCTCGGTGCGAGCGAGAGGAGCGCGCGGAGCTGGCTCACGAGGACGTCTGCGCCGGGGCGATCGGCCTTGTTCACGACAAGGATATCGGCGATCTCGATGATGCCGGCCTTGAGCGCCTGGATGTCGTCGCCGGTGCCGGGGTTGTTGACGAGCACCGTCGTGAGGGCGGTGCCGGCGATCTCGACCTCGTCCTGGCCCGCGCCGACGGTCTCGATGAAGACGTAGGGGAAGCCGAAGGCGTCCATGACGGCGACGACGTCGTCGATGGTGGGGGCGAGGCCGCCGAGGGCGCCGCGGCTGGCCATGCTGCGGACGAAGACGCCGGGGTCGAGGACGAGGTCCTGCATGCGGATGCGGTCGCCGAGGATGGCGCCCTGGGTGAAAGGGCTGGAGGGGTCGACGGCGATGACGCCGACCTCGTGGCCACGCCTGCGCAGCTCGGC
The DNA here is from genome assembly GCA_034428315.1 of Dehalococcoidia bacterium. Classification (GTDB taxonomy): domain Bacteria; phylum Chloroflexota; class Dehalococcoidia; order Tepidiformales; family Tepidiformaceae; genus UBA2991. Next base: position 2,616 of record DAOUID010000096.1, on the reverse strand, counting down.
GGCAAGCGCGCCGGTGAGGCTGCTCTTGCCGGAGCCGGCGCCACCGGTGACGCCGATCGTGTGGGCGCGGCCGGAGCGGGGGTAGAGCTGGCGGAGGTACTCCCGGCCCTCGGGCGTGCCGTTCTCGACGCGCGTGAGGATGCGAGAGAGGGCGCGGCGCTCACCCGCGAGGAATCGCTCGATCAGGTCCGTCACTCGGATGAGGCGTTGTCGTACACGAACGACACGATGTCCCGGGTGTTGGTGCCGGGACGGAAGATGGCGCTGAAGCCCATTTCCTCGAGGGCGTCGGTGTCCTCCTCGGGGATGATGCCGCCGCAGAAGAGGAGGACATCGTCGAGGCCGCGCGACCTGAGCTCCTCGACGATGCGGGGGAAGAGCTCGAGGTGGGCGCCGGAGAGGATGCTGAGGCCGACGACATCGACGTCTTCCTGGAGCGCCGCCTCCGCGATCATCTGGGGCGTCTGGCGGATACCGGTATAGATGACCTCGCAACCGCCGTCGCGCAGGGCGCGCGCGACGATCTTGGCGCCGCGGTCGTGGCCATCGAGGCCGGGCTTGGCGATGAGGACCCGGATCTTCTGTCCGGCGGTTGTCTCGGGAGATGCGGTCATGATGCTGCTCCTGTGTGTCGTGGGGTCAGGATCGCTCGACCAACTGCAGGTTGACGCCGAAGGACGAGCGGGGCGAAACGAAAGCGACCGGGCCGTTGGGGTCGCCGGCGCGCGCGCCGGAGGCGCGGAGCGAGTCGACGGCGGCCTGGACGTCGGATACGGCGAGCGAGAGGAGGAACGAGCCCTCTCCCCGCTCGGAAGCGAACTTGGCGACGGGCCCTTCTTCTGTCGTGGGCCGGATGAACTCGAGGTGGGCGTTGCCGGCGAGCATGAAGGCGTTCTCGATGCCGAGGGCGTCGTTCCGGCCGCCAAGCTCGGGGTCGAGGCTGAAGCCGAAGTGGCGCTCGTAGGTAGCGGCGGCGGTGGGGATGTCCTGCACGACGACGCCGATGTGATCGACACGCTTCGCGATGGCATCGTCGCTGGGGCCGACGTGGGGTTCCTCGACGGGGGTCGCGTACTCGATGAGGACGCCGTGGTTCGACTTCGGGTGGAGGAAGCCGATCATGCCGGCGAGCCCGGCGCGGGGCGCCTCGTCGATGAGCTGGACGCCCGCCTCGGCGGCGGCGCGGAGGTCGGCGCCACAGTCATCGGACTCGAAGCAGACGTGGTGCATGCCTTCGCCGCGACCCTCGAGGAAACGCGCCACGCCGGTGTCGTCGCGGGTCGGTTCGAGCAACTCGATCTCGGCCGTGCCGCAGGGGAGGAGGAGGCCGCGGACACCCTGGTCCTCGATAACGCGGTCGACGCTGACGGGCAGGCCAAGGGCGTCACGGTAGAAGCCAAGCGCATCGTCGGCGCTGCGGACGACGATGCCAACGTGGTGGACCTTGCTGAGCATGGGGCTCCTCTGGGTGCTAGCCGGTTCCGGCGGCGCTGGGTTCGCGCACACCGGGCATGCCGGCGAGGTAGGCGGCGATGATGTGCCAGTGTTCCCTGTCGTGGTTGGCGACCACCTGCAGGAGCTGGTTGGGGACGCGGCCCTCCTCGCCGATGGCGGCGTCGTCAAACTCGGCGACGGTGGCGAGCAAGCGCTCGCGACCGGCCTTGAGCTGTTCGAGGACGCTCCAGAAGGTAAGGCTGCGCTTGCGTTCGACGTGGTCCTGGTTCCAGGCGTCGGTGCGCGTTTCGTCGAAGTCGAGGATGGCGGGACGGCGCCCTTCCTGGATGTCGAGCAGGGCGCTGACGACCTCGGCCTCCCAGCTGGCGACGTGGCCGATGATGTCCTTGAGGGACCACTCGTCGATCATGGGACGCTCGATGTCGCGGATGCGGCAGGTTTCGATGTTGCGCAGGAGCTGATTGCGCTCCAGCTCCAGCTCGCCGAGCAGGCGGCGGCGGTCGTCCGCGAAGCTCCGGGTGTCGTCCTCGGGCATCAGACGACCACGATCTCGCGGTACTCGCCCCAGGCGCGGCGCAGGGCGTGGCTGATCTCCCCAAGCGTGGCGCGCGCCTCGACGGCGGCGACGATGAGCGGGACGAGGTTGTCCGTGCCGCGGGCGCCCTCCTCGAGGGCGGCGATGGCGGCATCGGCGGCGGCGTTGTCGCGCTGGGCGCGGAGCGCCTGCAGGCGCTCCACCTGGCGCCGGCCAATGGAGGGGTCGACGCGCAGGAGCTCGGGGGGCTCCTCGCCGCTGACGGTGAAGTCGTTAACGCCGACGATGATGCGGTCCTTGTCCTCGATCTCGCGCTGGTAGCGGTAGGAGGCCTCCTGGATCTCGCGCTGCTGGAAGCCCTGTTCGAGGGCGGCGGGAGCGCCGCCGAGGTCCTCGATAGTCTTCAGGTAGTCGCGCGCCTCGGCCTCGAGGCGGTCGGTCATGGACTCGATGTACCAGGAGCCCCCGAGGGGGTCGATGACGTCGCCGGCGCCGCTCTCGAAGCCGATGACCTGCTGCGTGCGGAGCGCGATCTGGACGGCCTTCTCGGTGGGCAGGGAGAGGGCTTCGTCCATCGAGTTGGTGTGCAGCGACTGGGTCCCGCCGAGGACGGCGGCGAGGGCCTG
>DAOUID010000095.1:0-2645 GCA_034428315.1 Dehalococcoidia bacterium | reverse complement strand
TCGGCGCCGTAGTCGCCGGCCGTTGTCCGCAGGGCGTCGCCGGAAATGAGGCGGTCGCCGGCGGCGCCGAGGATGAGCATGGGGGTGCTGCCGATGCGCCGGGCATCGAGCCGTAGCACGAGCATCTCCAGCCAGGCCCGGAAGGACTCGCGGCCGATGCGCTCGGCGCAGCGGTTCACCACCTCGTCGCTGGTGCCGGGAGAGAACAGCAGCCGGCGACAGAGCTCCGGGGTGGCGAAGAGCGTGCGGGGCTGCATCGTCAGCAGCAGCCTCGCCGACAGGGTGGGAGCACGGAGCACCAGGCGGACGGCGCTGCGGCCCCTTCCCCGCCGGGGAGCCGGGGCAACCAGGACCGCCCCGGGCGAGTCGTGCCGCTCCAGGTACTTCTGGACCACGAAGCCGCCGAGCGAGTGGCCGATGACGACCGGTTCCGCGCGCAAGTCGGCGGCCACCCGGGCGACATCGGCCACGTAGGAGGCAATCGAGGTCCAGCGGAGGCTACGTGGGGGGGCGCTGGCGCCGTGGCCGCGGAGGCTCAGGGCATGGGCGTCGAAACCGCGTTGGGCGAAGTACGGCAGGAAGTGCTCATCCCAGCACCAGGCGGCGTGGCAGGAGCCGTGGACGAACAGGAGCGGCGGGTACGAGGACTCACCATCGCACTCGCGGGCGATGACCTCGAGTGCGTGCGCCATGGGGCCTCCGGTGGCCGGCGGGGCCTACTCCGGGTCGAACTGGATCCAGAGCTCCACGGGCGAGCGGAAACCGCCCGAGCCCAGGTTCGGCGAGGTGACGCCGGGATGCGTCGGGAACTTGGGGCGTGGGTTCTTCATTGCCTCGAGGAGCCGCGTGGAGGCGATGACGGCCGCCTGGCGGGCCATGGCGTAGCCCATGCAGAAGTGCTGGCCCATGCCGAAGCCGAGGTGGCCGTGCTTGCCGTCGGGGTAGCGGCCGGAGCGGAGCTCGCGGCCCATGTGCAGGTCCTCGCGGAAGATGTCGAACGTGTCCGGGTCTTTGAAGACGCGCTCGTCCCGGTTTCCGGCACCGAGGAGCAGGGTGATGCTCGCGCGCTCGGGGATGACCTCGCCGTGCAGCTTCACCTCGCGGGTGGTGTAGCGGTACTGGAAGTGCACGACGGGGTCGTAGCGCATCATCTCGGTGAAGACGTTGGTCCACAGCTCGGGGTTCTGCTTCACCTCCTCGAACTGGTCGGGGCGGGTGTAGAGCATGTGGTACCACATGAGCGCGATGGCTTTGTCGGTGGTGTCGCCGCCCGCCGCCAGGAGCAGGGCGATGAAACCCTTGATCTCGTCGGCGTTCATGCGCTGGCCGCGGAACTCGGCGTGGACGATGCGGGAGACGAGGTCCTCGCCGGGTGCGTCCTCGGCGCGGCGGATGAGCGGGTCGAGGTAGTCCCACATCTCGTTGCGGGCCTGCAGGCCGCGGGCGAGGTGCTCACCGCCGAAGCCCAGCCCCTCGATGAGGTGCTGGTACCAGCGCACGAAGGTGTCCTCGTCCTCGCGGGGAAGGCCGAGCATGTTCGAGATGACGCGGATGGGGAACTGCGTCGTGAACTGGCTGATCAGCTCGACCTCGCCGGTTTCGGCGAACCCTTCGGCGATGTCGTCGGCCGACTTCGCCCAGATCCTGCCCATCATCTCGCGGGCGATCTGCTCGATGAACGGGAGGAAGGTCTGGAGACGGTTGCCGACGAACTGGTCGGCCACGACGTTGCGCAGGAAGCGGTGCTCGTCGCTGTTGCCGTACTCGAGGATGTTGGGGCCGAAGACGTGCTTCTTGCCGAACTCGTAGTCGCCCTTCGGGTCGTACTCGGCGCGGTCGAAGTCATCGTTGTTCTGGAAGACGGAGACGATGTCGTCGTAGCGGGTGATGACCCAGTTGTTGTGGAAGAGGTCCTGATAGGCGGGATGGTGGTCGCGCAACCGCTTGTAGAGGGGGAAGGGATCCTTGATGTACTCGGGGCTATCGAACTCCTGGGGCTCGATGGCCAGCGCAAGCTGCGCCTTGATGGCCTCTTCCATGGTCATGGGCTGTTCCGGTGCCGTCATCGTGATCTCCCGCAAGGTGGATGTCGTGCGGGCAAAGGCTACCGCATCGGGGGTTGGGGTTGGGAGGGGCGCAAGGGATGCGGTTGCTACAATCGCGAGGGCCGCGAGCGGGAGTAGCTCAGTGGTAGAGCGCCTGCCTTCCAAGCAGGATGCCGAGGGTTCGATCCCCTTCTCCCGCTCCAGCACTCCCAACACACGGAACCAGGGTGAACCGATGCCGAGACGCGAGAGGTGGACGGCCGACGACATTCCCGACCTGACCGGGAAGGTCGCGGTCGTGACGGGCGGAAACAGCGGTATCGGGTTCGGGGCCGTCAAGGAGCTCGCACGGCACGGCGCGGTAACAATCCTTGCCTGCCGCTCGCCCGAACGCGGGCAGGCCGCGCTCGAAGCGCTGAAAGCTGAGGTTCCCCACGCCAGGGCCGAGCTGATGGCGCTCGACCTGACGAGCCTCGCTTCGGTCGAGCGGTTCGCGGGGCAGTTTCGGGAGCGGCACTCGCGGCTGGACGTCCTGGCGAACAACGCCGGGATCATGGTGGTCCCGTACGGGAAGACGGAGGACGGTTTCGAGCGGCAGGT
>DAOUID010000094.1:0-2772 GCA_034428315.1 Dehalococcoidia bacterium | reverse complement strand
CGCCTCCTTCAGGCTGATGGCCTGCCGGGGGCAGACGCGCACCGCCACGTCGACGCGGTCGCGCAGCTCCTCGGGGACGATCTCGACGAGCACCTGGCTCTTGTCGTCGTCGTCCACCTGGAACACCTGGGGGACGGTCTCCTCGCAGCGCGCGTGCCCCTCGCAGAGGGTGTGGTCGACCACCGGCTTCATCGCTCGCTCCCCGGCCCGCTGGCGGGCCTCCCCCCTTCTAGGCGGTTGTAAAGCCCGTGGCAAGGCTCCCCGCGAAGGTAAAGACGCGTCGCTGGGGCGAACCTCGGCCCCCGCTAGACTGATCGCGAGGAATGTGACAGATGGAAGAGATATTTGGCGAACTGGAACGCTTCGGCTCTGAATTTATCTACCCCAACCGCTGGATCATCCTGCCGATCATCGTCGTCCTGATCGCTGGCGCGCTCGCGGCCGCCTGGCGCCTGCGCCTCTACCAGCCGCTCGTCGACCACAAGTACATCACCGCCGGCATCGGTGTCCCCCTGCTGGCGATCGCGATACCCGTGGGCTGGTACCTGCTCTCGCCCCTCTGGGAGCGCAGCTTCCTCGAGGAGGCAGCTCCAGAGTTCGACCGCTCGGCCGTTGCCACCACCGTTCCGGACGAGGCATCGACGCCTCCACCGGCAACGGCGGCCCGGGCCAGCACCGCTTCAGACGCCGGGGCGTCCGCCACCGAACCCCCCGCCACCACGGCGGCGGACGCCTCCGGCGACGCCACCGCAAGCGCGGGCGAAACAGACCAAGGAGGCGCGCAACTCTACGCCTTCGGCGAGTGGCAGGGCTCCGACGACTTCCACTTTGCGGAGGGCAAGGCATTCATCATCGAGACCGAACCCGGGGTCTACATCCTGCGCGTCGAAGACTTCTCAGTGCGCAACGGCCCCGACCTCTTCGTCTACCTCTCCCGCAACCCCGACGGCTGGGAGGAGGACGCCATCAACCTCGGCGACCTGAAGGCCACCGACGGCGCCTTCAACTACGAGATCCCCTCGGATATCGACATCGAGGAGTTCAAGAGCGCGGTGGTCTGGTGCCGCCGCTTCGCGGTCCTCTTCGGCCACGCCACCCTGGAAATCGTGACGGAGTAGGGCGCAACGAACGAGGGGTCGGCTCAGGCGGGTTCGTAACGCTGAACGCGAATCTCGTCTTCCCGTGCTCGTATCCGTGCCGCGTCGTGCCAGGCCTGCATTCGAAGTAGCAAGTCCATGTTGATGCCGAACGCCTTCTCGATGCGCAGGGCCATCTCGGCCGAGAGCGATGCGTTTCCGTTCAGCAGGGCCGAAAGCGTCGCTCGACGGACGCCCAGCACCTCAGCCGCGCGCGTCACGGTGAGGCCGAGCTCTTCAAGCACCTCAGTGCGAATGAAATCCCCCGGGTGCGACGGCGTCATATTTGCGCGTATGCCGGCGGCGCTGCGACGCGAGCCCTTCAGTTCAGGAGCTCGACGGCCGTTACGGCGGCAGCCGCTACGGCCAAGAGCGAGCCAATCGACCACAGGCGCTCGCGGAGGAGCGCAGCATCCAGGTCTTCACGCGTGACCAGTGGGCTGGTGGCGTCGGTCACGACTGCGACGGTGGCGTCAGCAGCCGCCTCCGTGAGGCTGCCCTCGTCGCGCAGCTTCTTGACCGCTTTGCGTGTGTCCAAGGTCACAGCCACCACTCGCCTCGCTGCCTGTTCCTTGTCGCGGATCGACATTGATATCCTACAACGATTCTCTGCGGCGAAGCAAGTGGCCAGGAACGCAACCTATTACGCCCCCAGCGGGACCGGCGGCGCGAGCTCGAAGCAGCGCTGGAACTTCTTCGCCAGCTTGACCGGCCCCTGCAGCTCGCCGCAGTCGTTCGGGTCGGCCCCGCGGAAGAAGCGGAAGAAGCCGGTCGTGTCGGTGCGGAAGCGCAGGTCGGCGGGGGCGCCGCCGCGCTGGGGGATAAGGCGCCCGTCGTCAATCTGGAACGTCCAGGCGCTGCAGCCCTCGCAGTCATCGATCTCAAGCATCAGCGAGACGTTGACGCCCGCGGCGGACTCCGGCTGGAAGGCGAAGGTGGGAACCATCCGCACAGCAAAATCCGTCGGGACGGTGTCTCCGACGGATTGGCGGGTGAAGCGGTTCGCGTAGATCATTCCCCACTCCACCAACGAAAGAAGGATGGGTCGTACGGCCCATCCCTTCTCGGTAAGTGTGTACTCGACGCGCGGCGGGAGGCCGCGCTCGTAGTGACGGTGAACGAGGCCCTCGCGGTCCAACATCTTCAGCCGGTCGGCGAGGACGTTGGGCGAGAGCCCCGGACAGTTCTGGAGGATGTCCGTGTAGCGCCGCAGCCCCGTCATCAGGTCCCGGAGCACCAGCAGCGTCCAGCGGTCGCCCAGCACGTCGAGCGATTGCGCGATCAGGCACGCGTGGCCGTACTTGCGGGTTGAGCCGTTGCCGTTAGATCGGGCCATGGAACTGCTCATCTCCATGGTAAGGCCCCGGGAAGAGCCTCGGGAACCTCCACTTGACGCTCTCCGCGCTCCTGCTACACTTGTACCAGAACTTCGGAAAGCATAGTAACGGAGGTTCTTCTTTAGGAGCGTAGGGCGTGAGCCCCACGACGTCAACCTTGGAGGTTTGGTCATGAACAAGCGCAGTACCACCAAAGCCGCAGCAAAGCCCCAGCACTTCCACCGCTGGCGCATCGACGAGCCGTCCGGGCCCGTCAGCCTTGGCCGTTGCTACGAGTGTGGCGCCGTGAAGGAGTTCAA
>DAOUID010000093.1:0-11112 GCA_034428315.1 Dehalococcoidia bacterium | reverse complement strand
CCCGGGACCGAGGACATTCTGGCCGGGGCCGGTGAAGAAGTCCTCGAGGGGCAGGTCGCGCGTGCCGCCGGTGGAGCCAAGCGTGAGCGTGGCGCCGAGGGCGATGAGCGCGGGCACGGTATCGGCAGCGGGACCGGAGTTCCCGATGTTGCCGCCGAAGCAGGCCCGGCTCTGGATCTGGATGCCGCCGACGAGCGTCGCGCAATCGATGACGCAGGGCAGTCGGCGGACGATCTCGTCGTCCTCGTAGATCTCGGCGAAGGGGACGGAGGCCCCGATCGTGAGGCCGCCGTCGTCGGTCCAGGCGTAGCTGATGAGCTCAGGGATGTGCTTGACATCGATAAGCTGGTCGACCTGTTTCCGGCCCTCGCGGAGCTGGACGATGATGTCGGTTCCGCCAGCGAGGAAGGCCGAGGTCTTGCCGTTCTGGAGTGCGGCGTACGCCTCGCCGAGCGAGGAGGGCGCCAGGTAGTCGATCTCCTTCATGAACAATCCTTCGGAAGACTGGGCGGCCCAAGGCCGCCCGTGCGGGACCGGATCATAAAGGGGAACCCTTACTGTGTCTGCGAACGGGCCGGGTGCTGGCCCTAGCCGGAGTCCCACGATTCACACCAGGCGCGCAGGGCGGCGGGCTGGTTGGTGATGATGCCGTCGACGCCGGCATCCGCGAGGCGGGTCCAGTCGGCGGGAGTGTCGGCGGTCCAGGCCCAGAGTTTCAGGCCGTGGCCGCGGGCGATCTCGACGGCGTGGGGCGCCACGACCGCATGAAAGAGCGAGATGGCGCCCACGCCGTGGTCGGCGGCGCGGTCGGCGAGCGTCCGCAGTCCGGCGCCGCCCATGGGCGCGACGATGAAGGCCGCCTCGATGTCGGGCGCGAGGGCACGGGCGCGCTCGACGAGGTCGTGGTCGAACGAGTGGAGGGCGGTCCAGGACTCAGCGCCATGGCGACGGATAACGTCGAGGGTGGCGTCGAGGAGGTCGGGGGCGTCAGCGGCGTGGTCCGGAGCGACCTTCATCTCGCACATGACGTCGATGCGGCCGGCGACCAGGTCGAGCACCTCGTCGAGGGAGGGCACGTGCTCCCCATCGCCGGCATCGGCGGAGGCGAGGTCGGCAAGGGACACGTCGCGGACGGGGCCGGAGAGGTCCGTCGTGCGGTCGAGGCTGTCGTCGTGGAGGAGGACGGGAACGCCGTCGGCGCAGAGGTGGAGGTCGATCTCCATAGCGGCGGCGCTCGCGAGGGAGGCGCGCACCCCGGCGAGGGTGTTGGCGGGAGCCTCACCGGCGGCGGCGGCGTGGGCGATGACGATGGGTGCGCTCATGGCGTTCGGGAGGATAACGCGCCCGCGTGGGAAACTCCGTGAATGCCCACTGCAACTGTCAGGGCTGCGAGCACTACCGAGATGGCGCAGGCGTGAGCGCCGAGGCAGCCCCGGAGGCAGGGTCCCGCAACCCCTTCACGAATCGCGACTACCGGACGTGGCTGGGAGCTTCGGTGGTCACGGCGCTGGGTGTCGGCATCCAGATCGTGGCGGTACCGCTCTTCATTCGAGACCGCGTCGAGCCGGATGAGCGGGCGGCGGCGATCGCCGGGGCGCTCATGATCCAGGAACTGCCGGGCGTCGTGCTGACCCTCTTCGGCGGCGTGCTCGCCGACCGCATGGAAGCACGCCTGATCCTGGTCCGGGCGACCACGGTGGCGGCGGTGGTCTCGGGCGTCTACCTAGTCCTCGCCGCCGCATCGGTCACGATCCTGTGGCCAGTCTTCCTGCTTTCGGCCGTGATCGGCGCCGTGGGGGCGTTCGAGAACCCGGCGCGCCAGGGGGTGCTGCCCCAGATCGTGACCCGTCCCCAGCTGCAGAACGCAGTGATTATCGGGAACGTGGGCTTTCTCGCCGCCTCGGACTTTGTCGGGCCGGCGCTGGGTGGCCTCGTAGCGGGTCTGGCGGGCCTGACAGCGGCCTTCTCCGTGGAGACGGCGCTGCTGGCTGCGGGAGCCCTGCTCTTCCTCCTGCTGCGGGGATACCAGCCGGTGCTGGAGGAGGAGCCAGGCAGCATCAGCAGCGACCTCATGGAGGGGTTGCGGTACGTGGTTCGTTCGCGAGCCATCCTCGGCCTGCTCGTGCTGTCGGCGATGCTCGGCATCTTCTTCGGCGGGCCAATCACGGTGACGATGCTGCTCATCGTCGAGGACGTGCTCCAACTGGGAGACCACTGGGTCGGCATCCTCTTCGCCACCTTCGGGGCGGGCATGATCATCAGTTCGGGGCTAATGACGTTGCGGCCCCTGCCGCGGAGAGGTCTGCTGGTGGCGCTCTCGCCAGTGCTGGCGGCGCCTCCCATGGTCCTCTTCGGGTTGAGCGAGGCGCCGTGGTTGACGGTGGTGGCGCTGCTGGCCATCGGTCCGCCTGCCGCAATCTTCATGAATCTGAGCCTCGCCCTCCTGCAGGAGACCACGCCGCAGGCGGTGATGGGGCGGGTGATGGGCGTCTACTCGCTCATGTTTGCGGCCTCGATGCCCATCGGCATCGCGCAAACCGGACTCCTCGCAACGCTCTGGGGGCCCCAGGTCGCCATCGTTGCGAGCTCGATCGCGGGTGGCATCGTGGGCCTCCTGCTCCTCGCCTGGTCTCCCGTGCGGAAGCTGGCCTGAGGCCGCTCCTACCGCTGGCGCATGCGAAACTCCGTGAATGTGCCCACGGCAACCATCAGGGATGAGGGCGTGAGCGGGGCGGCGTCACGGACGTGAACGCCGAGGCCGCGCCCGAGACTGGCCCCCGCAATCCGTTCGTCAACCGGGACTACCGGGCGTGGCTGACGGCCACGGTGTTCACGGCGCTTGGAGTGGGCGTCCAGATTGCGGTCGTACCGCTCTTCATCGGCCAGCGGGTCGACGCGGACGACCGGGCCGCGGCCATCGCCGGGGCGCTCATCATCCAGACGTTGCCAGGCGTGTTTCTGACGTTGCTGGGCGGTGTCGTGGCGGATCGCATCGAGCCGCGCCTGCTGCTCTTCCGGGCCACGGCGGTGGCGGCGACGGTAGCCGCCGTCTACGTGGTGCTCACCGCAGCCGACGTCACGATAGTGTGGCCCGTCTTCGCGCTCTCGGCCGTGGTGGGCGCGGTGGCGGCGTTCGAGCAGCCGGCACGGCAGGGCGTGCTGCCGCAGATGGTCACGCGCCCGCAGCTTCAGAACGGCGTGATTATCGGGAACATGGGATTCCTCGCAGCAGGTCAGTTCGGGGGCCCGGCGCTGGGAGGCCTGGTGGGGGGATTCTCCGGCCTGACCACCGCCTTCGCGCTGCAGACGGGATTGCTGGCGCTGGGGGCGGTGCTCTTCCTTGGCATCGGACGGTACGAGCCGCGGGCCGTCGAGCGGCGCGACGTGCGCGCCGATCTCGGGGAGGGACTGCGCTACGTCCGACGCTCGCGAAACATCGTCGGACTGCTGGCGCTGGCGGCCATGCCGGGAATCTTCTACGCGGGCCCGCTGCAGGTGAACATGCTCCTCATCGTGGAAGACGTGCTGGAGCTGCCCTCGAGCTGGCTGGGCATCCTCTTCGGGGCGTTCGGGGCGGGGATGTTCGTGAGCTCGCTGCTGATGACGCTGCGCCCGCTCCCGCGACGGGGATTGATGCTGGCGCTCTCGCCGGTGCTGGGAGGACCGGTGCTGGCCCTGTTCGGGCTCAGCGAAGCGGTCTGGCTCTCGGTCTTGCTGCTGGTTGCCATCGGGCCGTTTGCCGCCATCTTCATGAACCTCAGCCTCGCCCTGCTCCAGGAGCAGACGGAGCAAGTCGTGATGGGGCGGGTGATGGGCGTCTACTCCCTGATGTTCGTCATCTCCTCGCCTATCGGTTTCGCCCAGACGGCCCTGGTCTCGAGCCTCTTCGGGCCACAGGTCAGCACCGTAGCGAGCGCCCTCGCCGGATCGGTGATCGGCGTGGCGCTGCTGATCTGGCTTCCCGTGCGGAAGCTGCGCTGACGCTCCGCGCTAGAGCTGGATGATAGAGCGTCCCGAGATCTGGCCGGCGGTGAGGGCGTCGGTGGCCTCGTTGATCTGGTCGAGCTCGTAGCTGGCGGTCACGAGCGCATCCAGGTCGAGGTCCCCTTCCTTGTACCAGCGGATGAACATCGGGAAGTCGCGGTCGGGGCGGCAGGAGCCACCGATGCTGCCGATGTACTTCTTCTCGTTGATGAGGAGGTCCCGCGCGTCGATCTCGACGTTCGTCTGGGGGACGCCGACGAGGACGGCCATCCCCCCCGTGCGGACGCCCATCACGCCGGGGCGGGCGGCGGGCAGGATCTGCTCCATGGTCTGCTTCACGCCGATGCAGTCGAAGGCGTAGTCGACACCCGCAAGGGGGCGGCCCATGAAATCGAACTCGGTGTCGCTGGTCGTCAGCGCGCGGACCTGCTCGACGGCGTCGCCGTCGGAGGCGTTGACGCCGATGGTTGCGCCGAACTCCTTCGCGAACTCGAGTTTCTCGTCGCTCAGGTCGACGGCGATGATGGGATCGGCGCCGACGACGGCGGCGGCGACGATGGCGGAGAGTCCCACCCCTCCCACGCCGAAGACGGCGACGCTCTCGCCCTGCTTCACGCCGGCGGTGTGGTAGGCGGCGCCGGAACCGGTCATGACGGCGCAGCCAATGATGGCGGTGACGTCGGTGCGGACGTCCTCGGGCATGGAGACGATGTACTGCTCGTCGGCGATGGTGTGGTCGGCCCAGGTGAAGACGCCCTGGGAGATGGCGGTGGAGCCATCCTCCAGCTCTAGAGAGATGGGGTCGGGGCGGCGGCCGAGGTCGGGGCTGCGGGGCACCCAGGTGACCATGACGCGGTCGCCTTCCTTGACGTGCGTGACCTCGCTGCCGGCGGCGACCACGGTGCCAGTCGACTCGTGCCCGAGGAGCTGGGCCGCGGGGCGGGGACCGTGCATCTGGTGAAGCTGCGAGTGGCAGATGCCGCTGGCGAACTGCTTGACCACGACCTGGTGGGGCCCGGGATCGGGGAGGGCGATGTTGTCGATGCGGAGGGGGCCGGGCTCGGCGGGGCAGACAACGACACGGGCATCGGTAGGCATGAGTGGGCTCCTTCTGCAGTAGTGGCGGCGAATCTTACCGATCCGCCCCGACGAATTCGCCCCACGGCCCCCGGACCGTCAGGGCGGGAGCGTGGGGAACTCTTCCCGTATCATCGGCGCCCTACGACCTCCAAGGGGTGACCAGATGGCAGAAATCGACGGCGCGACCGTCATCGCGCGCAGTCTCAAGCAGCAGGGCGTCGACTACATGTTCGGCGTGGTGGGGTTCCCGGTTCAGGGCATCGCGGCGGCGGCCCAGCGGGAGGGGATCCGCTACTTCGGCTTCCACAACGAGCAGGCGGCGAGCTACGCCGCGGGCGCGGTCGGCTACCTGACCGGCCGGCCGGGGGCGTGCCTGACGGTCTGCGGGCCGGGGATGATCCACGGCATCGCGGGGCTGGCGAACGCGTGGTCGAACACCTGGCCGATGATCCTCATCGGCGGCGCGCCGGACTCGTACCAGGACGGGCAGGGCTCGTTCCAGGAGGCGCCGCAGGTCGAGGCGGCGCGGCCGTTCTCGAAGCTGTCGCGCCGGGCCGAGAGCATCGAGCGCGTGCCCTACTACGTGGAGCAGGCGGTTCGCACGAGCATGTACGGGCGCCCGGGGGCGGTGTACCTCGACTTCGCCAACGATGTCATTTCGGGGCGGATCGAGGAGTCGGAGGTCGAGTTCAAGGACCGCTGCCCGGACGCGCCGCGCACGTATGCGGAGCCGGGCTCGGTGGACGCGGCGGTGGACGCGCTGAAGTCGGCCGAGCGGCCGCTCGTGATCGTCGGCAAGGGCATGGCCTACGCGCGCGCCGAGGACGACGTTCGGGAGTTCATCGACAAGACGCAGCTCCCGTTCCTGGCCTCGCCGATGGGCAAGGGCGTGGTTCCCGATGATCACCCGCTGTCGGTCGCGCCGGCGCGGTCCTACGCGCTGCAGAACGCGGACCTCGTGTTCCTGATGGGGGCACGGCTGAACTGGATCATGCACTTCGGCCTGCCGCCGCGGTTCAACAAGGACGTGCGGGTGGTGCAGATGGACATCAGCGCGGAGGAGATCGGCACGAACGTGCCGACCGAGGTCGCGCTGGTGGGCGACGGGAAGGCGATCACCAGCCAGCTGAACGTCGCGCTCGAGCAGAACCCGTGGACGTACCCGCAGGAGACGACGTGGTGGACGGGGCTTTCGGCGAAGGCCGAGGAGAACCGCCAGGCCGTTGCCGCGATGGAGGTGGACGACTCGGAGCCGATGGGCTACTACCGCGTGCTCCGGGCCGTGCGCGAGGCCATCCCCGACGACGCGATCATCGCGAGCGAGGGGGCGAGCACGATGGACATCGGCCGCACCGTGCTGCCGAACATCGTCCCGCGCGCGCGGCTGGACGCGGGCACGTTCGGGACGATGGGCGTGGGCGTGGCCCAGGCGATCGCGGCAGCGGCGGTGCACCCCGACCGCAAGGTCGTGGCGGTCGAGGGCGACGCGGGCTTCGGGTTCAGCGCGATGGAGGTGGAGGTCGCGGTTCGCTACAACCTGCCGATCACGTTCATCGTGGTGAACAACAACGGCATCGGGGGCGGGCCGAGCGAGTACGACCCGGACAACATCCCGCCGGGCTCCTACATGCCCAACGCGCGCTACGAGAAGATCATCGAGGCCTTCGGGGGCAAGGGGTACTTCGTCACAACCGTGGACGAGCTGGACTCGACCCTGCAGACGGCGGTGAACGACCCGACGCCCTCGATCGTGAACATCATGATCGACCCGAAGGCGCAGCGAAAACCGCAGCCGTTCGGGTGGCTCACGCGCTAGCGCGCGCCAGGCCGCATGGCGCTCAACCGTACGAGGGCCGCCAGCGCCAACAGGCTGGCGGCCTTCGTCGCGTTCGGAAGCCGAGGCGGGTGGGGTACTACGTCCGCGCCGGTGCTAGGCTCCGGTGATGGCGGCGCGACGGTTACGTTCCCTGCTGCTGGCGGCACTTGTGGTGCTGGGCGTGCTGGCGCCGGGGGTCGGTCTTTCTACGGACCAGGCCGAGGCACAGACCGCCAGGCACCAGGTCAGGGTGTCCCTTGTCGACGAGGATGGAAGGCCGGTCGCGGGAATGCAGGTGGCCGCGGAGGTCTACGGCGAGGGGCCGGGAGAGTACGAGTCGAGAGTAACGGCCGCGGGCGGAGCCCTTCTCCTCTGGCTGGCGGAAGGGGTGTATCACCTGAGGGTCTTGACCGACCGGCACACCGATTGCACGGTCTTCGGGCCTGAGAATCCGGAGGGCGAGTGGCCCGCCGTCCTGACCGTGGAGGGCGGCGGCTCCTCACAAGTCCGAGTCGTTCTGTCCGAGCAGGAACCGCTGGACACGCTCAGGTGGCTGCCATGTCACTTCGATGTCCCCTACTACCCGATCCAGGGCACAGTCCTGGGGCCGGGGGACGAGCCGATGGAGAGGGTCTCCGTCTACACCCAGTGGCAGTCACGCTACGATGCGGCGTTTGGGGGAGTGACCGCTTCGGATGGTTCGTTCGAGATTGAAGCCCCCGAGGGTTTCTACGAGTCGCTGCGGTTCTCGGCGGTGGTCGACGGCAAGCGATGCGATCTCGGCAGCGCCGGTCTTGACGGGGAACACACGTTTGGACATCCCTCAAGCAGTCGCCTTTCCGAGCAGCAGATTGTCATCGACGGGGAGGCGGTGACCGGCATCACCGTGAGATTCCCCGGCGCCCTCTCGGACCTTTGCCGACGCATCGAGGGTCGGGTGTCGACCAGGGACGGGAAGCCGCTTCGGGATGTATGGGTTGGGGCGAGCGGGCGGGGCCCGCTGTCTGGGCGGGACGCCGGTGAGGTTACGGGAAGCGAGGGAGGATTCAGCTTCCGCGGGCCGGACGGCCGATACACGCTCCGGATTCAAACCGAAGCGGGCAGCGAGTGCACGATCACAGGGGTCAGGAACCCAGAGGGAGGACCACCTGACCGGATCGACGTTGCCGGCGCCGATGTCACGAGCATCGACCTCGTCATCTCAGGCGCTCCTGGCCCCTCCTGGGAGTTCGTCTATTGTCAGCATCCAGCCGAGCTCGTGACGACTGAGCTCACCCCGGGGTGGAATCTCGCCGGGTGGACGAAAGCTGAGGCGGATATCTCGGCTATCTTCAGCGATATTCCACAGCTGGAGGAGTCGTACGCCTGGGATGGCGCGACACAGTCGTTCCTCGAAGCCGTCCGTGATGGGGCCGACATCAGCGGATCGCTCTCGACGCTCCAGCCCGGTATGGGGCTGTGGCTCTACATCGGCGGGGCGGAACCGGTGGAGTGGAAACGGACGGTCCTCCCGGAGGGCGGCCTTGTTTCGCTGGCAGAGGGGTGGAATCTCGTGGCGTGGTCGGGCCAGGACAGGCTCAGCGCCGAAGACGCCCTTGCGTCCCTGGGGGAAAAGGTCGGAGCAGCCGCGGCGTGGGATGCGGCTGCGGGCCAGTTCACGCTCTACTCCCCGGTCGCACCCGCCGGGGAAACCTCGCGGTGGCAGCTCGCACGGGGCGGGGGGCTCTGGCTGTACGCATCAAGGGCGGGGTACTGGCTACAGCCCGGTAGCGTAGGACCAGCGATCGAATTCGGCGACGGGTACTCCCCCTCGCGCCAGGGGGAACTCCAGGCGATGGTGAGCGAGGCATTCGCCATCTTCGCTCACCGATTTGGGGTCGTCGTCCCCGACTTGACGGTGCGGTACACCACGGGTGAGACAGGCCCGCTGTGCGCATACGGCAGCAAAGTGATCCACCTGACGGAGCGCTGCTTCCGGGCAATCGGCCACGAGTACTCACACGCCATCCAGGAACACCTCGCCCCTTCCGTCGACCGCGGCCCTGCCTGGCTCATCGAGGGCGTGGCGAACCGTTGGTCGGCGCAGTATCACGAGATCAGGGGATACCGGACCCACGAACGTCATCTCCAGGAGACAACCCACCGGCTGGCTCGAAAAACGCCCATTCCCCTTGAGGATCTGGTTGACACCCTCCGGGTCGGTGACTACACGAGGCCTAACTACAACATCGCCCACATCGCCGTTAACCGACTCGTGGATCTGACAGGGGAAGATCGAACCTTCCGCTACCACCAGGAGCGGGCGTCATACGGGAGCTGGCAGGAAGCGTTCCGGGAGGTGTTCGGGCTTGGTATCGACGAGTTCTATGCCGACTTCGCAGACTATCGCGCCGAGTACTTCGCCACCGAGGCGACGGTGCGCGGCCGCGTGGTAGGTCCCGACGGCCAGCCGCTCGCCGACGTTCGCATCTTCGGAGAGCCGTCAGGCGACAACGGGTCGGGCTGGTCCGCCACCACCTCAGAGGACGGAACGTTCGAGTCCATCGTGAGCGACGGCACCTACCTGATATCGGTCACGGACTTCTCCCTTGCCGAGGATTGCCACTTCGGCTGGTACGACGGAGACAGCAGCCTTGTGGTCAGGCGCGGTCAGGCGCTGGCGGTCAGGGTCGATGGAGCCGATGTCGAGGGTATCGTGATCGGGTTGGCTGCCGACCCGTCGGTGCTGGCATCGGAGCTATGCAGCAGGGTACGAGGAGTCATCCTCGGGCCTGGACGCGAACCCGTCGAAGGAGTCCACGCCCTGCTCGTGCGGCAGGATGACCGCCTCACCGAAGGCAATACGACGGGGAGCGACGGGACGTTCGGTATCGTCGCCCCGGCAGGGCAGTACTACCTCTCGCTTAATCACGGCGCCTGTCGCCTGGGGTGGTACGGCGGGCGTGGCAGCCCGGTCACCCGGGGACGGGAGCTGCTTGACGTCGAGGCCGGCAAGGACATCACAGGCATCGAAATACACCTCCCTGCCTCAGTCTCCGACCTGTGCGAGTAGGGACTCAGCGGGGGTACGCACCAACCCGGGTAGACCCTGTGGCGCCCCGCCGCCAAGATCGCGCGCATGACTGCTGTTGACGCGGGACTGCCCGACTTCTCGGCGATGACGCCGGAGGACGTGACGCGCGCGTGCGAGGACGCAATCGCGGCGTGCGACGCGGGGGTCGACGCGATCGTGGCGACGCCGGACGGGGAGCGCACCTTCGCGAACACGCTGGGGGCGCTGGAGGCGGCGACGGATGGCGTTTCGCAGGCGTCGGGGCAGTACGCCTTCATGGCGTACGTGGCGTCGGAAGATGGGCTCCGGGAGGCGGGGCGGGAGGCCGAAGAACGGATCGACAAGTACCTGGTCGACCTGTCGTTCCGGGAAGACCTGTACGCGGCCATCAAGGCGTACGCGGAGCGGGGCGAGTCGCTCGGGCCGGACGAGCAGCGGCTGCTCGACTTCGAGCTGCGTGACTACCGGCGCAACGGCTTCGAGCTGCCGGAGGCGGAACGGGCGCGCGTGCGCGAACTGAGCGACGAGCTCGTGTCGCTGGGCGTGGAGTTCCAGAAGAACATCAGCGAGTGGGACGACGGCATTCTCGTATCGCGCCAGGAGCTGACCGGCCTGCCGGAGCCGTTCGTCGACTCCCTGCGAACCGAGGAGGTCGAGGGCGAGACGCGCTACCGGGTGTCGCTGGACTACCCGGAGTTCTTCCCCTTCATGGGGAAGGCCCGGTCGTCGGAGTTGCGGCGGACGCTGTTCGCGAAGGAGCAGGTGAAGGGCGGGGACGCGAACGTAGCGGTGCTGGAACGGGCGCTGGCGGCGCGCCGGGAGGCAGCAGGGCTGCTGGGGTACGACTCGTGGGCCTCGTACGCGCACGAGGTTTGCATGTCGAAGGAACGGGCGCGGGTCACGTCGTTCCTGGCCGACCTGCGGGAGCGGCTGGTCGCCAAGGTGGAGGCGGACGTGGCGTTGATGGCGGAAGTGAACGGCGGGCCGGTGAACATCTGGGACTGGCGCTACTGCCACGACCAGCTCCTGCAGACGCGCTTCGCGGTGGACGACTTCGAGGTGGCGCAGTACTTCCCGCTGGATGCGTGCCTGGAGGGGCTGTTCGCGGTCTGCCAGAACCTGCTGGGGGTTCGCTTCGAGACCCGGCCCGACGCCCCGGTCTGGCACGAGGACGTGCAGG
>DAOUID010000092.1:0-1652 GCA_034428315.1 Dehalococcoidia bacterium | reverse complement strand
GTGGTGGCGAAGATGCCGCGACTCGAAAACCGGGCGTTTGGAGAGCTCGTGGGCGTGTACGAGCGAGAGAGCTGCTTCTACGAGGAGCTCGCGGGCGACGTGCCGGTGTCGTTGCCTCACCTGTACTACAGCGACTTCGATCGCCACGCCGTTTCGGACCGGCAGAAGGGGGCGACGAAGCTGGTCAACCGCGTTCCACAGCGGCTCATGCCGCGGGTGACGCGGGTTGCCCTGTGGTCGGCGGGACGCCGCAAGCGGCGCTATCTCCTCCTGCTGGAGGACCTGGGCGATGCCCGGTCGGGGGACCAGCTTGCCGGTACGGATCCCTCGGTGTGTGCGACCGTCCTCAAGCTGGTCGCGAAGATGCACGCCTCTCTCTGGGAGAGCCCGCAGCTCGACGGCCGCTACTGGCTCGTGCCGTTCGCGGGCGACTCGCGCGTCCGCCAGAGCCTGTTCCTCGAGGGGCGGGACTCGTTCCGGGAGCGACACCCCGACCTCTTCGACCCGGAGTTCGAGCGCCTCGTCGCCTGGGTCAGCGAGCACGGGGTCGAGACAATCGAGCGGATGCAGGAGGAAGCCCCGGAGACCCTCGTCCACGGCGACCTGCGCCTGGACAACCTGGTGTTTCGGGACAGCGAGCCGGTCTTCTTCGACTGGCAGGCGATCCGGCGCGGGCCGGCGGCCTACGACGTGGCCTGGTTCCTCTCCGGGTCGAGCGACGGCATGACGGACGGCGACGAGGCCGACCTCCTCCACGGCTACCACGCGGAGCTGGAATCGCACGGGGTCAGCGGCTACCCCTTCGAGGCGTTCGAACGGCACTACCACCTGGGGCTGCTGGCGACCGCGCAGACACTGGGCCTGCTCACGATCCTGGACGTGGGGGCAAGCGAGGGCCGCGGCGCGGAGATGGCGGCGGCGTGGGTCAAACGCCTGCGGGCGCGCCTCGAGCGCGTCGACCTGGATCGCATGCTCGCTCCCTGAGCGAGCCTCCCGCTACAGGGGCCAGCGCTGGCTCGCCTCGTAGGCGTGGTGGATGGGGTGGTGGATCCAGATCTGGGCGACGAGCTCGGCCTTGGGCATGCGGTAATCGCCGAGCGTGACAACGGTCGCGAGGTCGTCCTCGTCGAGCGTCTCGGCGAAAGCGGCCGAGGTTTCGGAGCCCTCCAGGATCATGGTTCCCAGCTCCTCGCGGGAAACCTCCGCCATGCGCTCGATCGTGCGGGCGTTGCCGGCGGCGGCATCGTCGTTGCTGAACGACTCGAAGGCGCCGGTGCTCAGGCCTCCGTAGAAGCCCTCGAGGGAGCCGGCGCCGGCCGCGATGTGGCGGAAGGCGTCGGCGGTGGTCCACTCCTGGGCGAGCTGGCGGTCGAAGTCGGGGACGTGCTCGAGGGCGGCGGCGGCGCGGCGTCCGGCGAACCGGATGCCCTCGACGAGTTCCTGCTTGCTGATTGTCATGGGTGGTCCTCCTGATTGGTGCTGAGTCTGCTATTCGCCGCGGTGGACCACGGCGATGGAGCCGGGCACGTGCCCGCCGTTGATGGCGATCGTCTGGCCGGTGATCCAGGACCCCGCCTCGGAGGCGAGGTACACGACGCCGGCGCCGATGTCGCTGGGCCTGCCCATGCGGCCGGTGGGGAGGCGGTTGCCGT
>DAOUID010000091.1:0-2942 GCA_034428315.1 Dehalococcoidia bacterium | reverse complement strand
GTCATCGCCGCCCCCCGCCCCGCCTCGTTGCGCGCCGCCACCGTGCCCCCGTGCGCCTGCACCAGGTGCTTCACGATCGCGAGCCCCAGCCCCGCCCCGTCGTCCGCCCGCGAGTGCTCCGCCTTGTAGAAGCGCTCGAACACGCGGTCCAGGTCCTGCGCCGCGATGCCCGGCCCGTCGTCGCACACCTCCACCGCCACCAGCGCGTCCTCGTCGCGAACGTTCACCGTGATGGCGCTCCCCTCCGGGCTGAACTTGAGCGCGTTGTCGAGCAGGTTCGTCACGATCCTCACTGTCGCCGTGCGGTCCGCCTCGACCGGAGGCGTCTCCCCCTCCGGCCCCTCGATACGCACGTCGCAGGCTTCGAGCTTTGATCCGAGTGCCGCCTGCGCCTCCGCGACGGCGGACGCCAGGTCCACC
The DNA here is from genome assembly GCA_034428315.1 of Dehalococcoidia bacterium. Lineage (GTDB taxonomy): Bacteria > Chloroflexota > Dehalococcoidia > Tepidiformales > Tepidiformaceae > UBA2991. The sequence goes on along the minus strand of DAOUID010000091.1, from coordinate 2,522 downwards.
CGCTCCGGTTCCAGGTGGATCGCCCCCGACTCGATCCGGGAGAGGTCGAGCAACTCGTTCGTGAGCAGCGCCATGCGCTCCACCTGGCTTCGGATGCGCCCCAGGAACGCCGCCTGCTCCCCGCCCTCCAGGTCGCCCAGCTCGAGCGTCTCCACGAGCGCCCCGATCGACGCGATCGGCGTCCGCAGCTCGTGCGAGACGTTGCTGATGAAGTCCCGGCGTACGTCGTCCACCCGCTGCACTGCCGAGAGGTCGACCAGGATCAGCAGCGCCGCCCAGCTTCCCCCTTCCGCCACCGGAACCGCCAGCGCCCGCAGGGGGGTGCGTTCCCGCCCGAACGGGATGACCTTCGGCTCGGGCGTCCCCCGCCCCGCCATCGCTTCCCGCGCGAGCGCGTCCAGCTCGTAGTCCCGCGCGCTCTCGATGAGCGTGCGGCCCACCACCTCCGCTTCCGTCATCCCCAGCAGCGCGAGCGCCGCCGGGTTGGCGTACTGCACGTCCGTCCCCGCGTCCACCGCCATGATGCCGTCCGCCGCCGCCGCCAGCGCCGCCTCCAGCCGCGCGTGCTCGGCCGTGATCGCGCGGGACGACGCCTCGATCTCCGTCGCCATCACGTTGAACTCGTGCGTGAGCTCGGCGGTCGGGCCCGTTGTGCGAACGGCCCGCGCCGAGAGGCTGCTCCCCCGCAGCGCCCGCGCCGCCTCCGCCGTCTCCCGCACCGATAGCTCGACGGGCCGCAGCAGCAGGAACACGCTCGCGAATCCCCCCGCGCCCATCACCAGCACCGTGACCGCGATCCAGAGGGCGTCGCCCACCGTTGCCGCCACGATCGCCGCGGCCGTCGCCGCCGCGAGACCGCCGGTCCCGCCGGCGAGGGCTGCCCGTCCCGCGAGGCCGCTCATGGCCCCACTCTATCCTTCGAAGAGATACCCGCTGCCGCGAACCGTGCGGATGCGCCGGGGATTGCCCGCGTCCTGCTCAATCTTCTGGCGAAGCCAGCGCATGTGAACGTCCACCGTTCGCGCGTCACCATTGAAGTCGTGCTCCCAGACCGACTCGAGGATGTGCTCTCGCGAGAGCACCTGGCCGGGATGTCGCAACAAGAATAGCAAGAGCTCGAACTCGCGCGGCTTCATTTGCAGCAGTTCCCCGGCCCGCCGAACCTCCCGGCGCACCCTGTTCACCTCGAGATTCCCCGAGCGAACCACGTCGTCCTCCGGGGGCGCCTCCTGGCGCACCGGCGCACGCCGAAGCAGCGCCCGCACGCGCGCGAGCAGCTCACGCATCCCGAACGGCTTCGACAGGTAGTCGTCGGCGCCGGTGTCCAGCCCCGCCACCCTGTCGCTCTCCCCACCCAGCGCCGTGACCATGATGATCGGCACCCGCGTATCACGGCGCAGCGCCCGGCAGATGCCCATGCCGTCCACGCCCGGGAGCATCAGGTCGAGCACGATCACGTCCGGTTCGTGCTCCCGCGCCATCCGCAGGCCGTCGTCGCCACGCGCCGCCGTGAGCACCCCGTAGCCCTCGCGGCGGAGGTGGTGCGCCATCGTCAGGAGGAGCGCTTCCTCGTCCTCCACGACCAGCACGGTCGCCGTTGTGGCGGGCACCGTCGTCATTCCTGTCTCGGATTCTTTAGGCATGGTGTGAATGGAACGTGAACGGGCTCCTCCGCATCGTCGCACACGCTAACGCGACGCGCCCGCCTTTCGCTGCGCATGCGCCACCAGCTCCTCCACGCCCTCCACCGGATCGGGAATCCCGGCATCCGGCGGGCTGATCGCCCGCACGATGGCCAGGTGCTCTATCGCCCGCACCACCACCCATCGCCACATCAGCTCCGTATCAAACCGGGCCACGCTCCGGTACGCCCGCAGGTAGAGCCCCGTCGCGATCGGCCGGAAGAACCGCGTGATCAAGCGCAGGGCCGGGCTCGGGTCCAGCGGTTCCCCCAGCCATAGCAGCGCCGTCGACCGCGCCACGTCCGACTCGGTCGGTCCCGCCGCGCAGAACCCCCAGTCGATGACTACGCGCCGCCCGCCGGGCTCCAGCAGGATGTTGCCCGGGTGGAAGTCGCTGTGGCAGAAGCGGTCGCCCCCCTCCAGCTCCGACAGCGTCTCCTCGGCGATGGCGGTCAGGTGCGGTGGCACTTCCACGTTCGCGATCCACTCCCGCACCCGCTCGTGCGCCGTCGCCAGCCCGTCCGGGGCCGGGAGCGCGTTCAGGCGGGCGTGGATGCGCCCCGTCGACCACGCCTCCCGCGGCATCAGCCACGGCTTCCGCCCCACCAGGTCGAGCAGGTTCTCCCCGTCGATCCGCTCCATGACGGAGCCCTCGCGTCCCGCCAGGCTCATCGCCTCCCCGATGCGGGGCGCGGGGATGCCTCCCGCCAGCGCCGCCGGGATCGCGATCCGCTCCGGCTCGATGCTCCGCTCGTGCCCCTCCCGGAACAGCCGCAGCGCCTGCCCCTCCTCCCACGCGAAGATCTCCGCCTCGTACCCCTCCCCCAGCTTCTCGAGGCT
>DAOUID010000090.1:0-5826 GCA_034428315.1 Dehalococcoidia bacterium | reverse complement strand
CCCCCCCCCCCCCTCCTAAAATATTGGGGGGCACAGCCCCCCTGGCCCCTCTGTTCCTACTCCTATGACTTGGTATTAAGAACAGCAAGCATTGTCCTGTGTGTCCTCATTTCAAGGTCTCCTAGGCCTGATTAGAGGAATCAACTCTACCCCTCTTACCCCCCCTAATGTGTATTTCGTACACCATATGACGTACACCACTACCTCCACAGGGCACCAGGTATGAAGTGGGTGACATTGTATCCATACTTGACGAGGGAGGAAAGGTCTACTATGCCCTACTACGAGGATTTCTAGAGGATCAATACTCAGAGAAATATGCCGTGTTGACATGGCTAATACCAACCATCCCTAATCCGAAGACCTTTGACCCTTCCCTCTTTGTATTAGGTGAGAGATATACCGTAGAATCCCTTTAATTAGAACACCCTGAGATCAGGACACCTCAATAAATAGGACACATTTTGCTGTCCTAATTCCATTTTTTAAACACTACTACTGAGGACATTGGCCTGTGACGATGATCATTCTTTTCCTCATAGGTCCGGAGGAGGACAGCCCTAGAGACATGGAGTGCCTGGACTTTGTAACCCACTCCCCTCAGTCCAACAGTTTTCTCTCGTCATTCAGCCATGACTCCGACCTAGCTAGGCTCTGGGTCACAAAGAGACGCCGTATAGTGTATCCCTCCACATAGCACCATGCAAACATGTACCATCCATCACTAGCTCTGTACTTCACTTCTAGCAAACTTGTATTTTTAAATTTGGCATGTGTTTATATATGCAGGTAAATTTTATTAAGGAGAAATATTATTGGAAAGTTTATTGGGGATCATACAGCAGCATTGTATTAATTTTGAAAAATATGTGAAGTATGCAATCAAGAACATAATGTGTGGATGTGTTTCATTTTATGATGTGTGTTTTACTGTGGAGAGTCCTCCTCAATGACAAATACATGTTCTGGGGATGGTTGATGTGGCTGGGAAGGAGGGGGTGTGGTCTGTTGAGGGGGATGGGGGGAGGTGCGAGTAGGTGACCGGGGAACTTGTGAGGGAGCATCATCAGTGATAGGGGGTACAGGATCTTCGGCCTTACACGGGGCGTTGACCAGGCGGCGGTTTGTTAGCGGAGAGAATCACGTGGTGTCCACTGTCCTCTCGCGAGAGCGATCCTGGCTTCGTTTCAACCACCGGGTGCTGCTGCAGGCGACGCGGGACGATGTGCCGCTGCTGGAGAAGCTGCGATTCCTCGCGATCTTCGCCTCGAACCTGGACGAGTTCTTCGCGGCGCGCATCTACGGCGTGTACGAGCGGGAACGGAGCGGTGGCCGTCAGGAGGCCGACGAGTACCGTGCCGTCCTCGGGGAAGCGTACGAGAGCGCGCTGCAGGCGACCGAGATCCACGAGCAGTTGCGGAACGCGCTCACGGAAGTGGGCTTCCTGCTGCTGGAGCCCGGTGAGCTGACGCCCCTGGAGCGGAGCTACTTCGGCGCCTACCTCGCGGAGGAGGCGTCGCCCCGGGCGGACCTGCTCGACCCGGGAGCGCTGTCGGGCCTCTCGAGCCGCGCGCTCTACCTGGCGGCGGGGCGGGAGTCGCTGGACTACCTCGTGCGGCTGCCGGACTCGCTGCCGCGCTTGCTGCCGGTGCCGGGGAGGCCGGGGGCGTTCGTGCGGCTGGGGCCGCTCGTGCGGTTGCGCAGCGACCTGTTCCTGCCGGAAGACCTGCCGATGTACGAGATGCGGCTCACGCGCCTGGCCGACCTCGACGTGCAGCGCGTGGACTGGGACGACCTCGCGCAAGCGATCGAGGACCGGCCGGAAGGGCCCGCAACGCGGCTGGAGGTGGAGCGGGCGTTCCCCTGGGTGGCGGACGTGCGGGAGGCGCTCAACCTGCCGGAGGAAGCGGCCTTCCGGCTGTCGCCGCCCCTCGATCATCGCTACCTGAACATCCTCATCGACGAGGTGCCGCCACGCCCGAATTCGACGCCGCTGCGCTACAAGCCCGTCGCGCCCCGGGTGGCGCCGGACTTCGTGGCGGACCCGTTCGGGTTGCTCGACGAGCGGGACGTGGCGTTCTACCACCCGCTCGACGACTACGGGTCGGTCGAGGCCTTCGTCGATCGGGCGGCGGAGGACCCGGAGGTGGACCAGATCCGGATCAGCCTCTACCGGCTGGGAGCGCGCAACCCGATCGCGGAGGCGCTGATGCGGGCAGCGGAGTCGGGCAAGGACGTGGCCGTTCTGCTGGAGGGGCGGGCACGCTTCGACGAGCTGCAGAACCTGCACTGGAGCCTGCTGTTCCGGGCGTCGGGGATTCGCATCCTGCCGCTGCCGGTGGGGTACAAGGTCCACGCCAAGGCGCTCTACGTGCGGCGCGCGGGGCGCGGCTACGTGCACCTCTGCACGGGCAACTACAACCCCATGAACGGGCGCCTCTACACGGACATCTCGCTCTTCAGCTCGAACCAGGAGCTTGCCAGCGACGCGCTCGAGTTCTTCGAGGCGCTCGAAGACGGGGAGCCGCCGCAGCTCGCGAGGATGCGCTACGGGGCCGGCGCCCGCGACGCGATGCTGGAGAAGATCCGGGCCGAAGCCACGCCCGGCGGACACGTCATCCTGAAGATGAACCACCTGACCGACCCTGCGGTGTTCGAGGCGCTGGGGGAGGCGGCGGATGCGGGGGCGCGGGTCGACGTGATCGCGCGCAGCACGCTCACGTTGCACGACGACCGCTTCGCGATGCGCAGCATCGTGGGGCGCTTCCTCGAGCACGCGCGGGTGGCAGCGTTCCGCTCTGGTGGGGAGTGGGAGGTCTGGGCCGGCAGCGCCGACTGGATGCCGCGCAACTTCGAGGAGCGCATCGAGCTCATCTTCCCGGTGCTGGACGGCGACATCGCGAAGCGCATCGTGGACCTGCTGCTGGGGCAGATGGCCGACGACGTAAACGCGTTCGACATGCTTCCCGACGGCACGCACGAGGCGCGCTGGGGCGGGGCGACGAACGCCCAGCTCGCTCCGCTGTAGGAAATAGCCCCGGGTTCACCGGCCCCTCGGCGACACGGCGCTCGTTTGACCCCTTGCGCGCATCCGCTTGCGCGCGCACGCTGAGCGCACATGCGAGTGACCGCGCGCCGCACGGTGCGACGGCGGCTGATGGGCTCACGCACCATCAGCATCGAGCCAGCGACTCGTTCGCGACCCTTCGGCTCGGGCGCGATCCGCATCCTCATCGGCTTCGGCCTGGTCCTGGCGCTCGCCACGCCCCTCCTGCTCCTGCCGGTCTCCCACAGCGGGCAGGCGCCGACGGTGCTGGAGGCGCTCTTCACGGCGATCTCGGCGATCTGCGTGACGGGGCTGGTGGTGGTCGATACGCAGGCGCACTGGAGCCACTTCGGCGAGGCGGTGATCCTGGGGCTGATCCAGGTGGGCGGGCTCGGGTACATGGCGGGCATGGGCATCGTGCTGTGGGTACTCGGCCGCAACCTCGGGCTTCGCGACCGCAACCTGATGCGCCTCTATTACGGCGCGCCCACGATGCGCGAGTCCGTCTCGTTCGTGCGCACGATCGTGCTCTACACGCTCACGTTCGAGGTGCTGGGCACGCTGGCGCTCTTCGGGGGGTTCGTGTCCGCCGGGGTACCGGTCGCGAGGAGCGTGTGGTGGGCGGTGTTCCACGCGATCTCCGCTTTCAACGTGGCGGGTTTCAACGTGACGGGGGAGGACATGCGGCCCTTCGCCGACGACCCGGCCGTGCTGATTCCCCTAATCATCCTGTGTCTCGCGGGCTCGCTGGGAGCGGTGCCGGTCATCCTCGGCGTGCTGCGGCTGGATCCGCGCCGCATGCCGCTGGACGCAAAGATGGTGTTGACGGCGGCGGTGTGCGTGGTCGGGGGGAGCGCGCTGTTCATTGGCATCGCGGAGTGGGCGAACACGGGGACGCTCGCGACGGTGGCGGAGAGCGACCGCCCAGTGCTGGCGCTGTTCCAGGCCTCGATGTGGGTCTCCGGCTTCAGCGCGGTGGAGACGGGACTGCTGCACGAGCACACGAAGCTGTTCGAGTCGGTGCTCATGCTCGTCGGGGGGGCGGCGGGGTCGCCCGCGGGCGGCCTCAAGCTGGGGACGCTGGCGGTGTTGGTGGCGGGCTCCCTGGCCGCCCTGCGGGGTCGCGAGAACGTGATCGCCTTCGGGCGGATGCTGCCCCAGGCGGTTATCCGGCAGGCGGTCGGGATCGTCTTCGCCTTCGCCACCGTCCACTTCGTCGTGTCGATGATCCTGCTGCGGACGACGACCCAGCCCTTCATCGACGTGCTCTACGAGACGTCCTCGGCGGTGGGGACGGTGGGGTGGTCGACGGGCATCACGCCGGACCTGGGAACGACGGCGACGATCGTGGTGATGATCACGATCCTGGTGGGGCGCTTCCTGCCGCTGCTGCTGGTGCTGCAGATCGCCCGCACGCGCAGGGCGCCGGTGGGCGCCCAGCTCATGGATAACGTGCGCCTGGGGTAGAACCTCGGCTAGGGAGCGAAGCCGGGCGGGAGGCGGAGGTGTGAGGGGTTGAGGTCCTCGACGGAGGGGCAGTTGAGGAGCGTGAGCGTGCCCGCGATGCCCTGGCGGTAGACCTCGAGGATCTGGCGGACGCCCTGCTCGCCGCCCGCGGCCAGGGCCCAGATGTAGGGGCGCCCGACCATGACGGCCTTCGCCCCGAGGGCGACCGCCTTGACGACATCGCTGCCGCGGCGGACGCCGCCATCGAGGAGCACCTCGAGGTTGTCGCCGACGGCGTCGACGATCTCGGGGAGGACGCGGATGGTGGCGGGGGATCCGTCGAGGGAGTTGCCGCCGTGGTTCGACACGGAGATCGCGTCGGCGCCCTCGTCGACGGCGCGGCGGGCGTCGTCGACGGAGGTGATGCCCTTCACGACGAAGGGGCCGTCCCACTGCTTGCGAGCCCAGGCGATGTCGTCCCATGTGGGGGGATGGGCCATGATGCCCGCGCCCACCTGGCTGGCCGTGAGATTCGCGTTGCCGGGGGCGTTGGGGAACACGAGGTCGACGCCGCCCTGGAGGAACTGGAGGGCCCAGAGGGGCCTCATGATCATCTCGGGGGCGTACTTGAGGGCAGTCGGCAGATCGACCTTGTCGGGCACGCCGGGGTGGCCGCGCTGGTAGTCCTGGCCGCCGGAGAGGGCGGCGAAGTCGACGGTGATAATGAGGACGCGGCAGCCGGCTGCCTTGGCCCGCTCGATGGCGACGGCCGAGCCCTCGCGTCCGCCGAGCATGTAGAGCTGGAACCAGACGTCGCTGGCGTTGGCGGTGATGGTCTCGATGGGGTAGCTGGCGAGGATGCCGAGGCCGACGGCCGTGCCCGCGGCTTCGGCGGCGCGGGCGACGCCCAGCTCGCCGTCGGGGTGGGCGATGCGGATGAAACCCGCGGGGGTCGTGATGAGGGGCATCGAGATCTCGCGCCCGAGGACGGTGGTGGAGAGCTTGCGCGGCTCGTGGGAATCGAGCACGCGGGCCTGGAGCCCGATCTCCTTGAAGCCGTCGCGGTTGGCGCGGACGGTGCGGCGAAGCTCGGTGCCGGCCTCGGTGTACCAGTAGATCGAGCGCGGCAGCTTGCGCCTGGCCTCGCGGCGCGCGTGCGCCACGGATGTCAGCGGGACGGTTCCCAGACCGAGAAACATGAGACTCCTCCTGACATCACCCACGGGGCGATGTGGTAGCAGGGGAGAGACTCGAACTCTCGACCTCACGATTATGAGTCGTGCGCTCTTACCAGCTGAGCTACCCTGCCACGAAGGCTCAAGGGTACGGAGCGC
>DAOUID010000089.1:0-7086 GCA_034428315.1 Dehalococcoidia bacterium | reverse complement strand
CGGAGGGAAACGTCATGGCGTCTGAGAGCTTGGATAGGCTGATTGAAGCCGCACGGAAAGTCGAGATGAGTGACGAGGATCGCGAAGAGCAGAGGCGGAGCTTCGCCTTCGGCAATGCCAACATTGAGAACCCCCGCGTCACCCGTGAGTTGGTCGACAGGGTCGCTGACAGGATGGCAGATGAGCGGCGGGCAGCGGCGCAGGACTAAGATCCACCAACTCGGAGATCTCCCTGAGCTGACTCCTGACGAGATTGCGGAGCGCGAGGCTCAAAACGTTCTTCGACAGCATGACCAGCTCTCGGAGATCATTGCGGAGGCAGTGAGGGAGGGGGGTGCTCGCTTCCGCCTCAGGCCGTCTGTACTGGGAGAGTTGCAGGCCATTGCGATTGATGGGTTGGAGACTGCCCCGGGGACGTACCGGACCGTCCCGGTTGAGATCGAAGGGAGCGGGCATCAGCCCCCAGATGCGGGCGACATTCCACGTCTTGTGGATGACCTGTGCGACTACGTGAACGACAACTGGGCCAGCTCGACCGCCCTCCACCTTGGCGCCTACACCATGTGGAGAACCAACTGGATCCATCCCTTCGTGAATGGCAATGGCCGCACGTCCCGTGCGATTTCGTACTTGGTTTTCTCCGTGCGGCTGGGCTATGTGGTGCCGGGCGCGCCCACGATCCCTGACCTGATCGCGCGGGACAAGCAACCGTACTATGGGGCTCTGGAAGCCGCTGATGAGGCCGATGCCCAGGCAAGGGTAGATGTCTCGGAGATGGAGCGGCTCCTTGAGCAACACCTGGCCAGCCAACTTCTGACAGTCTTCTATCGCGCGCGGGAGTCAGGAGCCATCTAGAGTGCCCCCAGCCGCCTCGCCGCCTCCGCCAGCGTCTCGTCCGATTTCGAGAACGTGAAGCGCACGAACCGCGACCCCGCCTCCCGGTCGTTGTAGAAGCTCGAACCGGGTACCGGCGCAACCCCCACCCGATCGATCAGGTGCAGGGCGAAGGCCGTGTCGTCCCCCTCGAACCCCAGGTCGCCGAAGTCCGCCATCACGTAGTACGCCCCCTCCGGCCGGTGACACTCGAACCCCGCCTCCCGCAGCGCGACCAGCAGCCGGTCCCGCTTCCCCTGGTACATCGCCCGCAGCTCCGGGTAGTACGGCTCGCCCTGTTCCAGCGCCACCGCCCCCGCCTGCTGCAAGGGCGCCGGCGCCCCCACCGTCAGGAAGTCGTGCACCTTGCGCACCGCCTCGCTCAGGTGCGGCGGCGCCACTACGTAGCCCAGCCGCCACCCCGTCACGCTGAATGTCTTCGAGAGCCCGCTCACCGTGACGGTCCGCTCGTACATCCCCGGCAGCGTCGCCATCGGCGTGTGCTCGTGCTCGTCGAAGAGGATGTGCTCGTAGATCTCGTCCGTGAAGCAGAGGCAGTCGAACTCCTGGCAGAGCGCCGCGATCTGCCCCAGCTCCTCCCGGTCGAACACCTTGCCGCTCGGGTTGTTCGGCGAGTTCACGATGATCGCCTTCGTGCGCGGCCCGAACGCCGCGCGCAGCTCGTCCGGGTCGAACACGAAGTCGAGTCCCCGCAGGGTCACGTACTTGAGCGTCGCCCCGCTCATGGCCGCGTCCGGCACGTAATTCTCGTAGAAGGGCTCGAAGACGATGACCTCGTCCCCGGGCTCGACGAAGGCCAGCATCGTCGCCATCATCGCCTCGGTCGCGCCGCACGTGACCGTCACCTCGCGCTCCGGGTCGACGTGGAGCCCGTAGTGGCGCCCCACCTTCGCGGCGATGGCCGCCCGCAGGCGCTGGTCGCCCCAGGTGATCGCGTACTGGTTCACGTCCGCCTCGATTGCCTGGATCGCGGCCCGCTTCACGAAGTCGGGGGCGGGAAAGTCCGGGTAGCCCTGCGCCAGATTGATGGCGTCGTGCAGGAAGGAAAGCCGCGTCATCTCGCGGATGACCGACTCTGAGAACACCGACGTCCGCGAGGCGACCAGGGGGCGCTGGGGCATGCCGCGATTCTACGGTCGCCCCTCGAATGCGCTCCTGGAGATTGGATCGCTAGCCCGAGGCCCGCAACAGCACGATCGGGATCTGGCGGTCGGTCTTCGTCTCGTAGCCCGCGTACTGGTCCGAAGCGGCCTTGAACTGGTCGTACAGCCGCTGCCGGTCCTCGTCCGCGGCCGTCTCGGCCCGCATCTCGCGGCGGCCGTCGCGGGTGTGCACCTCAACCCTCGAGTGGGCGACGAGGTTGCCGTACCAGGCCGGGTTCCGGGGTGCGCCCGCGGCCGAGGCCACCACGACAAGCGCCCCGTCCTCCTCCAGATAGAGCAGCGGCATCGTGCGCCGCTTCCCCGATCGCCGGCCCGTCGTGGTCAGCAGCAGAACCGGCAATCCACCGAGCTTCCCAAGCAGCCGGCCGCCGCTGAGCCGGTACACGAGAACATGGAACGGAACGAACAATCGTTGAAACAGACTCATCTCAGGCATGCTGCGCAGTCGCGTCGCTTCCGGCAACCCGGGCTCCCGCTCCCATGCCCCGCCGCCTGCGCTGTGCGACTCGATGGACAGCCCCAAACGCGCTCCCCGTCGCACACGCCACGTATCCTGAGAGTCCGGCACAGGAGGGAAGCATATGAGCGCCGGTGAAACTATCACCCTGACCCGTGAGGAGTACGACGCGCTCGTCGAGCGAACAACTGAGCTCGAGGACCGGCTTGCCGCCGCCGAGGCCACCCATGATGCGAGGGTTCCACACGGGGTGGCGCTCGCGATGATGAATGGCGCCAATCCCGTCCGGGCGTTCCGCGACCACCAGGGACTCACGCTCCGGGAGCTGTCGGAGCGGTCGGGTGTCGCAGCCAGCTACCTCTCCGAGATTGAGCGTGGCCGAAAGCCTGGCTCGGTCGCGGCCCTCACCCGCATCGCCGAGAGCCTTGGCGTTGCCATCGACGCCCTGGTGAGTGACTGAGCCCCCACCGGGGCTGGAGCGGCGCTAGCCGTCCAGCTCCCGCAGCATGACGACCGGTATCTTCCGCGTCGTCCGCGCCTCGTGCCCGGCGTAGTGACCGGACCCAGCCTTGAACAGGTCGTAGAGGCGTTGCCGGTCCTCCTCCGGCGCCGGCTCGGCCCGCATGGTCCGCTTCCTCCCCCGCGTCTCGACGACCACCTCGGGGTTGGCGAGGCAGTTGTAGTACCAGGCCGGATTGCGCGGCCCTCCCCAGAGCGACGCCGGGAGGAGCAGGGTTCCCTCGTGCTCGATGTAGAGCAGGGGCGAGGTCTGCCGCCGTCCCGTGCGCGCGCCCGTCGTCGTGAGCAGCAGAACCGGCAGCCCGAATTTCCCCATCACCCACCCACGGGTCAGCCGGAACACGAAGGTGTGGAGCGGCGTGAACAGCTTCAGGAAGAACATCCGTAGCCGAAACATCATCGCTTCACCCCGCCGTGCATCCGGCACCTGTGGCTGACGGTACCCCGATCGATCACCGGCCACCGGCCCTACCGGTTCGGCCCCCGGTTCATCGGGTACGGCTGCCAGCGGCGCAGCTTCGTGTGCGGCAGCACCTCCGGGTTCACCGCGCTCCGGGGCCAGCCGCCCTGCAGCGCCGTCGCGATCTCGCGGCCGGTCCGCCGGCGCGTCTCCGGCATCATCCGCGCCGTCGCCGAGGCCACGTGCGGCGTCACGATCACATTGTCCATATGCAGCAGCGGGTTCTCCGCGTTCGTCGGCTCCACCTCGAACACGTCCAGCGCCGCGCCCGCGATCTCGCCGTCCTCCAGGGCCGCGATGAGCGCCGTCTCGTCCACCGTCGGTCCCCGCCCGTTGTTCACGAAAATCGCGGAGGACTTCATCGCCGCGAAGTGCTCCGCCTTCATCAGCGGGCGCGTCTCCGCATTCAGGGGCGCGTGCATCGAGACGAAGTCGGACCGCTCCAGCATCTCCATGAGGCCCACCGGTTCCACGCCCTCGGCCGTCATCGTCAGTTCGCTGACGAATGGGTCGTAGGCGATCACGTGCAGCCCGAACGGCTGGCAGCGCCGCGCCACCGCCCGTGCGATGTTGCCGAACGAGATCAGGCCCACCGTCTGCCCCCACAACCGCGGTACGTCGCTGAACACCGGCCGCGCCTCGCGCCAGTTGCCCGCGCGCATCAGCTGCGCCATGAGCTTCAGCCGGCGCGCCCCGGCCAGCATGAGCGCCATCGTGTGGTCCGCTACCTCCTCGACGAAGATGTCGGGCACGTTCGTCACGACGATGCCCTTCTTCGTCGCCGCCTCCACGTCGACCGTATCGGCGCCGACGCTGCTCAGCCCGATCACGACGCAGCGGTCGAGCCCATCGATGATCTCGGCGGTGATACGCCGCCCCGGTGCGATCACCGCGTCGGCGTTGCGCGCCGCCTCGGCGAACTCCGCGTCCGTCTTCGCCGGAATCTCGAGAATCGTCGCGCCGATCGGGTCGAGTGCCTCACGCTCGTAGCGAAAGTCGCCCATCCCGCGTCCCTGGCGCGCCTGCGCTGCGACCACGTAGCCGCCTGACTCATCAGCCATCGGTTTGCTCCTGCTTGTTCGGTGCGCGCGATTCTCACGCCCGCGCTCGGGCCTGTCTACGGTGCCGGGGACAGGGGAAGGGTCAGGCGGGAACCGGCACGCCCACGCGCACCGCCGGGACCGACCCTCCCCGGAAGAATCCGACGACCGCGCCGCCCTGCAGCAGGCTCGATACGTACACGGCGCCTTCGGGAACGCGGTCCGTGACCGTTGCGGGCGCGCGCAGCGTGACTTCGCCGTCGGTCAGCTCGACTTCGTCGTCGTCCGAGATGCCGAGTCGTTCGGCGTCCTCTTCGCTCACCTGGACGTGGTCGTAGCGGTGCAGCTGCTCCGCCTCGGGGTGGCGCAGCGCTGCCGCGTCGGTGGCCGTGTACTGGTCGCGACCGGTGATGATGCGCAGCCCCTCGCCACTAGCGACGACGTCCGCCACCGGCGCCGTCGTGCCCTGCCCGGACGCCGCCACCTCGAGCCGTACGCCCTCGCCGATGATGAGGTCGGCGGCGGGCTGGTACTCCGGTGTCTCGTTGGCGATGGCCGCCAGCGCGGCGCCTTCATCGGCGGGAACGTCGACGCCGAGCGCGCCGGCGAGCGCCGACAGGGCCGCGAAGCAGCTCACGGCGTCGCCCTCGGGCGCGATCGCCGGCTCGAGGCGCTGCACGCGGAAGTCGCCCTGCGTGTACGTGCCCCGTGAGGCGTAGGAGCGCCCCTCCGCGAGCACCGCCGTCGCGCGCTTCGCCGTCTCGTGCGCCACGTTGTCGATGACGACCAGCGCGTCGAGCCCGTCGAGCGCGGCTGCCGCGCCCGGCAGGCGCATCGTCGGGTCGTCCCGCACGACGAGCAGGCCGCTCAGGCCCTCGAGGGGGCTCTCCCCGCCCTCGATGGCTACGCCGACGTCGAGCAGGCCGTGCGTGTTCACTTCCGGTGGCGCCACCACCAGGTGGTCCGAGGCCGCCTCTCCGTGCAGCGCGACCGCGAGGTTCGCCGCCCCGCCCGCCATCGCCCCGGCAATCGCGGGCGAAACCGGGTTCGGCGCGCACACCACGATCGCGCCCTCGGACGCGCGGAGCGCCGCTGCCGCCGCGGCGACCTCTCCGCTCGCGGGCTCGCCCGCAACCGCGCCGGCGAGGGCGGCTGCCGCCTGCCCTTCCTCGCCCGCAGACGGGCGGATCCAGTGGGTCGCGAAGTCGACAAGCTCGCTCCGCAGCGCGCCGATGACGACCAGCGTCGCCTTCTCGTGCGCCACGGCGTCCTTGATGCGGACGCTGAGGACGTTGTGGCTCTCCTCGAGGTCGTCGGCGACCACCACGATCGCCTTCGCCTTCGGGATGCGGGTCATGTCCGTAGCCATGCGCCAGGTGCCCAACCGCGCCTCAAGTGCCTCGGTCGTCGCTCGCATCACGGGGCCGAGGGGGCTGTCGGCGGTCGTGCCCAGCGCCTCGCTCGCGATGAGCTTCGCGAGGTAGGCCTCTTCGTTCGTCACGGTGCCACCCACGAGCACGCCCACGCGGCCCTTGCCGGCGGCCTCGCGCAGGGCGCTCGCCGCTTCCGCTGTCGCGTCGTTCAGGGACGCCGGCGCTTGGATGACGCCGCGCTTCACGAGGTGGCGGGAGAGCCGCTCCCGCGGCTTCAGCGAGTCGTAGTGGTAGCGACCGCGCACGCAGATCTGGTCGCCGGCGAACTCGTTCCCCGGGCCGGGCCGCACGATTACCCCGCGCCCCTCGCGGGAGCCCATGCTGATGCTGCAGCCGACCGCGCAGGAGTCGCAGGTCGTCGTCGTCCAGGTGTCCGGCTTCGCCACCCACTTGTTGGGGTGCTCCATGAGCGCCGCCGTCGGGCAGACGTCGATGCAGGCTCCGCTGAAGTCGCAGTTGCTCTCGTGGATGGCGCCGCCCGCTCCGAACGTGATCTGCAGGTCGAACCCGCGTCCGCCCAGCGTGATCGCGCTCGTGTGCCGCTTCTCCTCGCACACCCGCTGGCAGCGCGTGCAGATGATGCACATCTGCGGGTCGAACTCCATGTATGGGTTCGCCCGGTCGGCCGGCGGCTGTGGCGCCTGGTAGTAGGTGCGCTCCTCGCCCACCCACGGCTCGTAGCCCGACATGCCCACCATCTCGCAGGTCGCCTGCAGCTCGCAGCGGTAGTTCTTGGAGCAGGTCAGGCAGCGATGCGTGACCACGTCGTCACGGAGGCAGATGTCGCCCGGGTGGCAGTGCTCCCGCCGGTGACAGGTGAGGCAGCGCTCGCTGTGGTTCGAGATGAGCACGGAGAGCACGGCGCGGCGGCCTTCCTTCACCTCGTCGGTGTCGGTGCGCACGACCATGCCGTCCTGCACCACGCTCGTGCAGGCCAGCTGCAGGCCGGGCGGGCCCTCGATATCGACGAGACAGGTGCGGCAGCCCGCGTACGGCTTCAGGCCGTCCACGTAGCAGAGGTTCGACATGTAGATGCCGTTGTTCTTCAGGACCTCGACGAGGGGCGCCCCCTCGGGCGCCTCGATCGTGCCGCCGTTCGCCGTGATCGTCGCCATCGTCT
>DAOUID010000088.1:0-7281 GCA_034428315.1 Dehalococcoidia bacterium | reverse complement strand
CCGAAGCGCGAGAAAGACCTTGGTGGCGGGGTGTTGTTGGGTTCGGTCTCTCGCGCCCCCCGCAGCCTGCTCGACGGCTTTGGCTAGATCCCAGGTCGAGCGAAGCGGCCGCGCCCTCAACACCGCTTTCGCGATGCGGCGCGCCCCGCGCACCTCCCCTTCCTCCCGGAAGAGGGTGGCGAGCGCTCGCTCGTCCCACGTATTGACGATGTCCGCAGCCGTCAAGCCGTCCGACGACTGGTCCATGCGCATGTCCAGCGGGCCCTCGTGGGCGAAGGCGAACCCCCGCTCCGCGGTGTCCAGCTGGATTGAAGAAACGCCCAGGTCCATCAGGATCCCGTCCACCGCCTCGAACCCTTCGTCCGCGGCGATGACGTCGAGATCGCGGAAGTTCCCGCGAACGAAGCTGACCCGCCTCCCAAACGGAGCCAGTCTCGTTCGCGCGAACTCCAGCGCCTCGTCGTCCTGGTCGATGCAGAGCAGGCGCCCGTCCGTCCCCATCGCCTCCGCGATGGCGGCGCTGTGCCCCCCAGCCCCGGCCGTGCAGTCGATGTAGGCCCCACCCCCGCGCACGGCCAGGTAGCCCAGCGCCTCATCGAGGAGGACGGGCGTGTGTGGTGCGCTCGGGGTCGTCATGATCGTCACGCTAGCCTCCCCCGCCTGCCGCGGTGGACTCGTCGGCGAGCTGCTGCAGCGCACTCGCGCGAGCGCCCGGGAGCGTCGACTCCTGCGCTTCCCACGTGGTCCGGTCCCAGATCTCGAGCCGCTGGTCGTTGCCCAGCACGACCACGTCCCGCTCGATGCCCGCGTAGGTCAGCAGCTTGGCGGGAATCAGCAGCCGGCCCTGGGCGTCGCGCTGCACGTCGAAGGACGACGCGAAGAACGCCCGGCGCAGCTGGCGGCCCTGCTCGGAGAAGGCGGGAACCCGCTCGACGACTCGCGCCTCGGCCTCGAACCCCTCGGGCGTGTACACCTCGATGCAGCCGTCGAGTCCGGGTACGAGGATGGCGCCGTTCGCGAACTCCTCGCGGAACTTCGGAGGCAGGGCGACCCGGTTGCGGTCGTCCAACTGGTACTCGAAGTTCCCACGGAACGCCATGTCGACCCCTCGGGCAGGGAGAACCCCACCGAAATCAGGAGAAAACTGGGGAAGATTCCCATCTCTCCCCACTTCTCCCCACACGGACTATAGGTAGCCCCCCGGAGGGTGTCAATAGAAATCCGCCCGTTCGTCGTGCGCTTCCTCACGCCCCGCCGCCCTCCCCGGAGGCCCGCGCTAGACTGTCCCGATGGCCCGAATCGCGATCCTGACGGTTTCCGACGGCGTCTCCCGCGGCACGCGCGTGGACGAGGGCGGCGCCCTCATCGAGGACCGCTGCCGCGAGGAGGGGCACGAGCTGGCCGCTCGCGCCGCCCTCCCCGACGACCGCGAGGAGGTCGCCGCGCAGCTCGCGGCCTGGTGCGATGCCGGTGTTGCCGACGTCATCCTCACCACCGGCGGCACCGGCCTCACCCCCCGAGACCTCACCCCCGAGGCCACCCGCGACATCGCCGAGCGCGACGTGCCCGGCATCCCCCTCGCCATCGCCCAGGAGGGGCTCAGGCACACCTCCTACGCCATCCTCTCGCGAGGCCTCGCCGTCACGCGTGGCAAGACCCTCATCGTCAACCTGCCCGGCAGCCCCAAGGGCGTCGCCGATGGCCTCGCCGTGCTCTTCCCCCTCATGGCCCACATCGCCGAGCTGCTCGCCGGCCCCGTTGAGCACGACGGATGAGGGTCGACGTCCTCACCCTCTTCCCCGAAGCCTTCGCCGGACCGCTCGACGTCTCCATCATCAAGCGCGCCCGCGACGCCGGCCTCCTCGACCTTCACCTCCACGACATCCGCGAGCACGCCACCGACCGCCACCGCACGGTCGACGACCAGCCCTTCGGCGGCGGCCACGGCATGGTCATGAAGGTCGACGTCCTCGACGCCGCCCTCCAGGCGGCGCAGACGGCCGCCGATCCTCTCGGCCACGTCATCTACCTCTCCCCCCAGGGAGAGCTGCTGAACGACGCGCTGGTGCGCGAGCTCGCCGCCCACCCCCGCCTCGTCCTCGTGTCCGGCCGCTACGAGGGTGTCGATCAGCGCTTCGTCGAGCACTGCGTCGACCGCGAGGTCTCGATCGGCGACTACATCCTGACGGGCGGGGAACTCCCGGCGATGGTGCTTATCGAGGCCGTCGCCCGCCACCTCCCCGGCGCCCTCGGCGACGACGCCTCCCCGCGCGAGGAGTCGTTCGCGGACGGCCTCCTCGAGCACCCCCAGTACACCCGCCCCGCCGACTACCGCGGCTGGACCGTTCCCGAGGTCCTCCTCAGCGGCCACCACGCCGAGATCGAGAAGTGGAAGCAGGAGCAGCGCCGTGAGCGCACCCGCCGGCGCCGTCCCGACCTGCTGGACGGCGAATCCTAGCCGCTACTCCGCCCGCGCCCGGATCACGAGACGGTGGCTGTCCATCGTCAGTTCCCCGCCGTCGAGGCTCCCCCAGGCGTCCTCAACCGTGAGCCCCGCCAGCGCCATCCGCACTTCCAGCTCCTGCAGCGTGTACATGCGAACGGTGAAGCTCTGCGCGATGCGCTCCCCGTCCGCTTTCACGACCGTCCAGCTGGTCGTCTGGGAGCCGGTGGCGCTGTCGAAGGCGTGCTCCTGGAAGAGGAACGCGCCGTTGTGCCGCTCGCTCCACATGCGCGGCTGGTGGCGCCGCATCAGCGAGTCGCGGTTCACGAGGTCGATGAGCAGCCTCCCACCGGGACGCAGCACGCGCGCCACTTCCTCCAGCACGCGCTGGTTCCCCTCGTCGTCGAAGAAGCCGAACGCCGTGAACATGTTGATGACCGTGTCCTGGCTCGAATCCGCCAGGCCCGTGTCCCGCATGTCGCCCTCGCGCCAGGCGACCTCGACCCCGAACTCCGCCGCTCGCTCGGCGGCCTTCTCGAGGTTGTAGGCGGAGATGTCGACACCCGTGACCCGGTGCCCGCGCTGCGCCAGCCGCACGCTGTGGCGACCCGGTCCGCAGCACAGGTCCAGCAGGTTGCACGGCTCCGTCAACCCCAGCGCCTCCTCGATGAACGCCACCTCGGCATCGGTCCGCCGGGCGTACGAGCCATCCTCGTCCGGCGACCCGGGACCACCCTTCGCGAAGTAGTCGTACCAGTCCCGTTCGAAGAGCGTCTCGTACCAGGGGCGGGCGGCCTCGTCGCTCATCCAGCCAGTGTAGCCGCTACCCCGGGTGCTCCCAGTCGATCATCATCACGTCGATCTCGTCGCCCGGCTCCGCCCGCGGCAGGTCCTCCGGGATCACCGTCAGCCCGTTGGCCGCGCTCATGCTCGTCAGGATGCCGCTCCCCTGGGGACCCGTGAGGTCGGCGTAGTAGCGGCCGTCCTCGCCCTTCGTCACGATGCAGCGCGCGTAGAAGCGTCGCCCGTCCGTGTTCACCACGGTATCTCTCGTGATCGCCTTGATCACCGGTCGCTCCCAGCCTGCCCGCCCCAGCATCTTGAAGATGGCGGGGCGACCGAACAGCTCGAACGCGACCATCGAGCTGACCGGGTTCCCCGGCAGCCCCAGGTGCGGCACGCGCCGCCCGTCCGGCGCTTCGAAGGCGCCGAAGGCGAGCGGCTTGCCCGGCTTCATCCGCACCGTCCAGAAGTCGATGGCCCCCTCGCGCGCGAGCACGTCCTTGACCACGTCGAAGTCGCCCCTGGAGACGCCCGCGCTCGTCACGATCATGTCCGCGTCCAGCCCGGAGTGAATCTTCGCGGTCAGGTCCTCGACCGTGTCCCGGGCGATGCCGAGGAGCCGCGCGCGCCCCCCGAACGCACGCACGAGCGCGGCCACGCTGTGCGCGTTCGCGTCGTAGATCTGCCCCGCTCGGCGCTCGTTCCCGGGCGAGACGATCTCGTCGCCGGTCGAGAGGATCGCGACCTCGGGACGCCGGTACACCGAGACCTCCGTGCGCCCGATGCTCGAGAGCACGCCGATCTCCGAGGCGCGGATCACCCGCCCCGCCTCCAGCACCGACTGCCCCGTGCGGATGTCCTCGCCCCGGCGACGGATGTTGGCTCCGTCCAGCGCCGCCTTGAAGACGCCGACCTCGTCGCCGCGTGTGGGCGCCTGTCCTGGCTCCCGCAGCGGCTCGTCCGTCTCCTCGAAGGGCACGATCGCGTCCGCACCCGGCGGGATCGGCGCCCCCGTCATGATCCGCACCGCCTCACCCTCGCCCACGGCCGTGTCGAGCACGTAGCCCGCCGCCAGGTCGGCGATCACGGTCAGCCTGCGGGGGTCGCCCTCGCTCGCGCCGTCGGTGTCGGCGGCGCGGACGGCGTAGCCGTCCATGGCGGTGTTGTCGAGCGGCGGGATGTCGAATCCCGCCACCACGTCCTCCGCGAGCACCTGCCCCAGCGCCTCGATCACGGGCGTCTGCTCCGGTTCGAGGCGCTCGAAGAAGGCGAGGATGCGCTCCCGCGCATCCTCCACGCTGATCATCGCCGAGGTGGGAATCGTCACGTTCGTGGGGGTGTGGCGACGCTAGCCGAGGCGCACCGCCAGGCAGGTCGTCGTGCGCTGCACGCCGGTCACGGTCTGGATCGCGTCCGTGATGGCCGTGCCGAGCGTGTCGAGGTCTGAGGCCTCGAGCTGGACGATGACGTCGTACGGGCCCGTCACGGTGTCGACCGCGAGCACGGTCGCACCCGGGTAGGTCAGTGAGGCGGCGGCTGCGCCCACCGCTTTCGCGCTTCCAACGTCGGTCTCGATCAGGACATAGCCTCGAACCACGCGCTCCTCCTCGGCCAATCAGGTGTCCGCCATGATTCGGCCCCCTTCGGGGGCTGTCAAGAACCCTCGTACGTGCCCCGCACGGCCGGCAGCAGGTACTCGACAAGGACCTCCCCCGCCGTCGCCGTGGCGCTGACGCGCACCGGCACCACCAGCTCCACCTGCTGAATCAGGCAGAGCGCCTCCTCTCCCGTCCGGCAGAAATAGACGACGCCCCGGCCCGTGATCTCCGCCTCGCCCTCCCCCAGCTCGATCGGGACGGGAATCGTGAAGGATCCCTCGTCGGTGCTCCACGTCAGCAACGTCTCGCTCAGGCGCACCACCCGATCGCTGCTCGACTCCAACTCCAGTCGCGACGGGGCAGCGGCATTTAGCTTGTAGCTTTCGGGCGACACGACAGTGATGCGCAGCGTGCTCACGCCGGGAGCGACGACCTGCGTGGGCAGCTGGACCCGCAGCACGCCGTCTTCGGGAAGCCGGGGGCTCGCCGCCGCCAGGTTCGTCAGCGCCAGCGTCTCCACCTCCCCCGTGGCCGGATCGATGATGCGAATCGCGTGGTTGCCCGTGTCCGCCAGGTACAGCTTCCCCCCGGCCAGGCTGAGGCTGTTCGGCTCCTCGAAGGCCGCAGCCGCCCCCGCCCCGTCCCTCCAGGCGCGCTCGCCGCCGCCCGCGATCGTTGTCACGGAGAGATCGGCGAGGGAGAGCGCGCGCACCTTGTGGTTGTAGGTGTCGGCGATGTAGACGACGCCGTCCCCCAGGGCGAGCCCCTGCGCGTGCTGGATCAGCGCCACGCCCGCGGGCCCGTCGGCGTCCCCCCAGCGGAAAAGGCCCGTGCCGATCAGGGTCTCCACGTCCCCCTTCCCCTCGAAGGGAACGCGCCGCACCGAGCTCGACTCCGCATCGACCCAGTAGAGGTGCGTGCCGTCGCCGCTCAGCCCGCTCGGCTGCGCGAGGGTGGCCCGGTCGAGCCGGTGCCCGTCGTCGATGTTCTCGTAGCGCGTCCCCGCGAACACCTCGAGGTAGGAGTATTCCAGGTTCAGCACCCAGATCTGGTGAGAGCCCGCGTTCGCGATGTACAGGAGGCCCTCGTGGTGGTGGACGTCCCAGGGCGAGGCCAGCGCCGCGCTCAACGGGTTGCCTCCCCGAAGGCGGTCGTACCCCCGCTCCCCGTTGCCCGCGATCGTCGTGACCTGGCCGCTCGCCAGGTCGATCGCGCGAACGGCGTGGTTGCGCGTGTCCGCCACCCAGAGCGTGCTCCCGTCGGGCGACAGTTCGAGCCCCTGCGGGTCGTTGAAACGGGCCTCGCTCGGTCCGCCGTCCGCGAATCCGGAGATTCCCGCGCCGTAGGCCGTGATCACCCTGCCACCCAGGTCCGTGAGAACGATGCGGTGGTGACCGGCGTCGGCGATGAAGATGCGGTCCCCGGGCTCGTCCACCAGCACCTCGCTGGGGAACGAGAGGAAGGTCGAGGCCACCGTCGCCTCGAGATCGAGCGGGATCGGCGTCGTATCAATCAGGCCGAGATCGGTGAACCGCTCGTGGACGGTCGCGATGACGGGCTGGAAGGCTTCGTAGACCCCCTCCCCTGCCCGGCCCCCGACCACGCTTCCCCGCGGGTCGATCAGGACGACCGTCGGCCAGGCCTGCACGCCCCACTGCCGCCAGACGACGTAGTCGGGGTCGTTGACCACCGGGTGCTTGCGCTGGTAGCGCGCGATCGCCTCGGCCACGGCCGAGTCCTTCTGCTCCTCCGAGTACTTCCCCGTGTGTACCCCGATGACGACGAGGCTGTCGGCGAACTCCTCTTCCAGCCGCTCCAGGTCGGGAATGATGTGCTGGCAGTTGATGCAGCCCTGCGTCCAGAAGTCGAGCAGCACGATCTTGCCCCGGAGCTTCTCGAAGCTGAGCGGCTCGTTGACGTTGAACCACGTCAGCCCCGCCGGGAACTCCGGCGCGGGGTTCTCGATCCGCTCTTGCGTGGGCGTGGTCCCGTCTGGCGTCTCCGCAGCAACGCCCTGCCCCTCGCTGGACTCCGCCGCTTCCCCGCTCGCGGGCGTGCTGCCATCGGTCCCCGGCAATGCCGATGGGCCGGAGCCTCCCGACTCCCCTCCTCCGCAGGCGATGCCAATGAGCACCCCCAGAACGAGGATGCCCGCCGCTACTCGCCTGAAGGCGCGTCTCTGCACCCTGTGCCTCCTGCGCCCGGCGAGCCGTCCGGCCGGAACGCTGCTCCCTAGGCCCTGACGTTCACGCGGATGATGTGGTGGCCGGTGGCCCCGTCGGGCCTCTTCCCCTTCCGCTCCGCCGTTTGCACCATGCCGCTCCGGTCGATGGCGCGGACCTCCAGGTCGAAGCTGCCTTCGGTGGCCGGCCAGTCGACCACCCACTGCCGCCAGCTGCTGTCCGAGAGCTCCTCGCTCAGGAGCGCGTCGATCCAGGTGTCGTCCGAGGAGTGGCC
>DAOUID010000087.1:0-4996 GCA_034428315.1 Dehalococcoidia bacterium | reverse complement strand
CGCAGCGCGTCATCCTCGAGGAGCTCGGGAAGCTCGACCTGGAGGACGTGCGCCCGATCGCGAACACGGGCGCGACCGCGCTCGTGAAGGGCGGCAGCAAGGGCCCCTGCGTGCTCTGGCGCGCGGACATCGACGCCCTGCCCGTGCCGGAGAAGTCCGGCGTGCCCTTCGCCTCGGAGAACAAGGGCGTGATGCACGCCTGCGGTCACGACACGCACGCGGCCATCGCGCTGGGGCTGGCGCAGATCGCGTCGGAGGCGCGGGAGTCGCTGGCTGGGAGCGTGCGCTTCGTCTTCCAGCCGGCGGAGGAGGCCTCGGGCGGGGCGGCGCTCTGCATCCAGGAGGGCATCCTGAAGAAGCCGAACGTCGACCGCTGTCTCGGGTTGCACATCAGCGCGGACGTGCCGGTGGGGGAGATCAACGTGGCGCCGGGGCCGTTCTTCGCCTCGCCCACGAGCCTGCGCATCACGATCATGGGCCGGGGCGGGCACGCAGCCTCGCCGCACCAGTCGGTGGACTCGGTGGTCGTGGCGGCGCACGTCATCACGGCGCTGCAGACGGTCGTGAGCCGCACCTTGCCGCCGCTGGAGACGGCCGTCCTGACCATCGGCAAGCTGGAGGCGGGCTTCCGCGGCAACGTGATCGCGGAGTCGGCGGAGCTGCGGGGCACGATCCGCACCTACAGCGACCGTGTGCGCGAGCGCATGGTGGCGAAGGTCGAGGAAGTCGTGGCGGGGGTCTGCGCGGCGTTCGGGGCGACGGCCGAGATCAAGCACAAGACGAGCTGTCCGCCCCTGGTGAACGACGAGGCGGTAACGGCCTTCGTCGAGGCGGAGGGGGAGCGCTACTTCGGGGTACCGGCGCGCGTGTCGCGGGGGATGGGGGCGGAGGACATGGCCTACTTCCTGGAGGAGCGCCCCGGCTGCTACTTCTGGCTCGGCGCGCGCAACGAGGTCAACGGCGCCGCCGGCCGCCACCACGACCCGGGCTTCATTATCGACGAGCGCGCCATCCCCCTGGGGATGGAGTTCGGGATGCGCCTGATCGAGGGCTCGCTGTCGGAGCTGGCGGGCTAGGGCGTTTGTGAACGACTGTGCGACCGGACCTCTAAAGCGGTGACTCCGAACGCCTGTTCCGATAGACTCCAATCGCATGCTTGAGGCGGAAACTCCCCCTGAGATCCACCCGTCGGTTGCACGCTACCTCCGGACGGTCCCGAACTCAGGAGCTACCCCACTCGAAGACATGGAGGGGCACGTTCTACAGGGCGATGCGCTGGAGGTGCTGACGGGCTTTCCGGACGACTCGGTCAGCCTGATTCACACGAGCCCACCGTACAACATCGACCGACCCTACCGTTCTGACACGCCCGACCGGGGGTCAACCGACGACTACCATGCGTTCCTGACGAGTGCTATCACTGAGATGAAGCGCATCTTGCGACCCGGGGGCTCCATCTTCTGGCAGACAGGGTATACGCAGGACGAGGACTCTCCGCTTGGGATCATTCCCATCGACTACCTGAGCTACGACATCTTCAGTGCCGGCCCTGACCCGCTAGTCCTCTGGGACCGCATCATCTGGCGGTATTGGGGCGGGCATGCTTTCACGAAGAAGTTCACAAACAAACACGAGACCATCCTGTGGTTCGTCAAGTCTGGATCTGAGCCGACCTTCTGTGTTGACGCCGTGCGCGAGCGACCCAAGGAGTACGACAAGCGCAATAACTTTTGGGGACGAAACCCCGGGAACGTCTGGGAGGTCGACCGGGTGGCCTTTGGGACCACGGAGCAGACCTCCCACGTCGCTGTCTTCCCCGAGGAGATTTCCGAGCGCATCATTCGCGCTTGCTCACAACTGGACGACCTCGTGCTCGACCCTTTTTCTGGCAGTGGCACAGTTGCCAAGGTAGGAAGGGGACTTGGGAGGCGGTGGGTGGGCATTGAAATCTCACCGGTCTACGCCGCTGAGTCCGCAGTCCGAGTGGGCTTTCAACAGCCTTGCGAACGCGACGCCCTCGCTTCGGAATTGCTGAAGCATGTCGTATTTGACAGGGATCCCGGTAGGCAGACCCTTGATGAAGCCGTCAGGCGCCTCCGAGCCTGGTTGGCAGGCGCCAACCTGGAGGATCGGCGCCGCGACTACGAGGCGGATGTCGCCACCGTCTTTCACGACGGAAACGGCCGAAACTCCCGGAAGAGGGCCGTCTGGGAGAAATACGACAACCTACTCGAAGGCGGAACAAGGTCCACAAGGGACCTCACGGCTGTCGCGGACTCACTTCTGCTCCCCTGCTACAAACTTCGCCGTCGCTTGAGCGGGGTTAGCAGGTACAAGGCGGGGCTGGATGCCCTGGAAGGCGTCGCTTCACGCATCACTTCACCTTGGGCAGAGGGCTACCTTCGCGATGTAGCGAACCAAGAACCCTCTTCCTATGTAGCAGGAGAGGCAACGGTCGAACTCGTCACACCGGACAGACGCATCTTGCCTTCCGAAGCCGCGGACTCGGAGATCCCCACTTTGTCCCTATCCGCGGGAGACGACGAAGGGGAAGAGGCATTCCAGAGTCGGCTGCTATGAGCGAATGGCTCTCTCCGACCCCTGACGCACTCGAAGAGGTGGTGGCCACAGCGGAAGGTCACCTCATCCTTTGCAGTCCTTACATCAAGTCCAGGGCGCTCAATGTCGTGGCCAGCGCACTCCCTTCCACCGTTTCCAGCATCGAAGTCTGGACGAAGCTCAGCCTTCGGGACTGGCTCACCGGAGCCTCGGAACCGGAAGAACTCCTGGACTTTCTGGACCAAGTCGAGGGGCCGGGGAGCAACCTCTCGACCACGATGAGGAGTAGCGACAACCTCCATGCCAAGATCATCATC
This sequence comes from Dehalococcoidia bacterium, assembly GCA_034428315.1. Classification (GTDB taxonomy): domain Bacteria; phylum Chloroflexota; class Dehalococcoidia; order Tepidiformales; family Tepidiformaceae; genus UBA2991. Next base: position 2,120 of record DAOUID010000087.1, on the reverse strand, counting down.
TCTCAGGGTCCGAAGGCGATGGCCGGATCGGCCAACCTGACCGCAGGCGGCTATTTCCACAACGTCGAACTCGCGCGGCTCGTTGATGGCGACGAGACGGAGGAACTGCGTGCGGTCGTTGACAGAATCCGTCCCGACCTACAGAGGGTTGAGCGGGACGACTTTACAAAGTTTGTCTCCGAGTGTCTTGAACAGGCCAAAACACAGGAAGCCTTGGTCGACCTGATCCGCGAGGAAGCCCCAGAGGGCGGTGACTCGGCCCCACAGAGCCTCATCTCGTTCGCCAACTTCAAGGAGTACCTAGGCGAGAGCCCGCGCCGACTCGCCAGACAAACTCTGCGTATCGCGGACAACTCGGACAAGAACAACAACACGGGGAAGGTGAAGCAGGCGTTCTTTGGCGTGCAGCGCTTCCTTCAGGAATACCCTCAGCACCAGTCCTACATCGAGCACCTTCCCGACACCAAGTGGTTCGAGGTTCAGGACTCTCACCTATGGGATGACTGGCAACGTTTCCTCTCGGACTTCCGCGAAGAACGTAACGAAGACCTGCGATACGACATCAGCACCCTTAGGGGCTACCTGACTCCTTCATCGGGGGGAACCCGAAGGGGCGGCGGTGGCGGCGATAACGAACTGAAACGCGTCTGGCCCTTCGTCGGCAGGATCACACGTGACCGCTAGCGCCCAACATGGGGCGCACCTCTAGCCCTCCCCTAGATACCCCAGAGGCGGGCGGCGTTGCCGCCGACGACGAGCTTCGCCTGGTGCTCGGGGAGGGCGTCGAAGAAGGACTTTACGAGGCCGCGGCTCTCGCCAAGGGTGCTCTCGGGGTGGGGGTAGTCGGCGGACCAGAGGGCGTGCTCGGGACCGATGTCGTCGAGGAGCTTGATGCCGCTGGGGTCGTCCATGAAGGTGGCATAGCACTGGCGGTACCAGTAGTAGCTCGGCATCTCGGCGAGCTGGGGCTTCATCTCGCTCTCGAACTGGCGGTACGTCTTGTCGGCGTCGTAGAGACAGGCGGGGACCCAGGAGATGCCGCCCTCGGTGAAGATGACGTTCATCTCAGGGTGGCGCTCCAGCGTCCCGGAAAAGGTGAGCAGGGACCAGAGGCGGCGGAAGGGCTGGAAGCCGGTGGTGAGGTAGGTGCCGAGGGCGCCGCGTCCGCGGTAGTTGGGGTTCTCGCCGATGTGGAAGGAGAGGGGGATGCCGCTCTCCTCGATGGCGTCCCACATGACGTCCCACTTCGAGCCGTTGTACCAGACGCGCTCGGCGCGGGGGTACGAGGGGATCTGCATGGCAACGTAGCCCCACGACTTCAGCTTCTGGATGTAGTCGGCGGTGCGCTCGGGGCTGTAGATGGTGGGGAGGATGCCGACGCCGTAGAGGCGTCCGGGCATGCCCGCGCAGAACTCGGCGAGGCCCTCGTTGTAGGCGTCGTAGGCGGCGATCATGAGCTCCTCGTCCTCGAGCGAGAAGAGGGCCATCGAGACCTGGGCGAAGATGAGGCCGGCATCGAGCCCCTCGGCGTCCATGTCGGGGACGCGCTGCTCGATGTCGCCCATACCGGGGCGACCCTGCGTGAGGTTCAGGTTCTGGCCGACGGAGTCGAGGTTGCGGCCCTCGCACTCGAGGTGGGTGCCGGTCTCGTCGCGCCAGACCTTCGGGGCCTGGTCGCGGTACTTCACGGGCATGCGGTCGACGAAGAGGTCGGGGGGTTCGAGCCAGTGGTCGTCGGCGGAGATGACGCGGGTACCGGCGGGGGGCTGCCAGTCGAGGTCGGGAATCTCGCGGTCGACGGGCCAGGCGATGGGAGGGATTTCGATCGCGGTCATGGCGCGCTCCGGATGGGGAAGCTGTGGGGGCAGGATATTCCCCGGGGAGTGGGCTTGCCACCGCCATGGAGGATGCCGGGTGTACGTGGGCGGGACAATAGCTGTACAGTTGCGGGATGGAGCAGGAAGGACGCGCCTTCGACGGTGAGCGGTTCGGGGCCCTGGCGCGGTACCTGACGTCTTGCTCGCAGGCAGACCCGGCATTCGACCGGGCGAAGCTGGCCAGCCTCCTCTATCACTGTGACTTCCTCGCCTATGCACAGCTGGGAGACTCCATCACCGGGG
>DAOUID010000086.1:0-3405 GCA_034428315.1 Dehalococcoidia bacterium | reverse complement strand
TCGAAGCGGAAGTCGAGGATGTGGGTGTCGAAGGCGAGGGCGTGGTTGTTGAGGACGACGTAGACGACGTTGAGGCCGTAGCGGACGGCCGTCTCCAGCTCGCCGAGGTGGTACCAGAAGCCGCCGTCGCCGGTGAAGCAGACGACGGGCGTGTCGCCGACGGCGACCTTCACGCCCTGGGCGGCGGGCAGGGCCCACCCGAGCGAGCCTTCGCAGCGGAAGAAGCGCTTCCCCGGCTGGCGAAGTTCGACGAAGGCCCCGGCCCAGGCGGCGGCGTAGCCGGTATCGGCGACGATGACGGCTTCCGGGGGCAGAGTCTCGGTGAGCTCGCGGCAGAGGCGCTCGGGGCGGATGGGGGCGTCGGCGGAGGCGAGGAGGGGCTCCTTGCCCTCCCACCAGTGGCGCACGATGCGCTGGACTTCGGCGACCCACTCGCCGGGCGGGCGGACGGTGTCGCCGGCGGCGGAGACGAGGGCGCCCAGCGCCGTCTTCGCATCGGCAGCGACGGCGACCTTCGTGTTGGCGGGGAAGTTCCGGCCAAGCTCGGAGGGGTCGACGTTGACGTGGATGATGCCGGCGTCGCGAGAGGGGAGGGTCCAGCCGTTGGTGCTCTGGCTGCCGGTGCGGGTGCCGACGATGAGGGCGAGGTCGGCGTTGGCGACGATCTCGTTGGCGGACTTGCGGGCGTATGAGCCGAGCACGCCGACGGCGAGAGGGTGGTTCTCGTTGATGGCGCCCTTGCCGGAGAGGGATGTGGCGACGGGGATGGCGAGCTTCTCGGCCAGCTCGATGAGCTCGGGCCACGCGCCGGAGGTCATGACGCCGCCGCCGGCGATGATGACGGGGCGCTCGGCTTCGAGCAGGAGCGCGAGGGCCTCGTCGATGCCCTCGGCGGGGGCCTCGGCGCGCACGGAGGGGCAGGTGGCGTAGCGGGGGTCGCCGGTGGGCTCGGGAAGGTCGGCCTCGCCCGCCTCTGCCTCGGCGGCGATGGCGAGGTGGACGGGGCGGGGGGCGCCGGTAGTGGCCTCGCGGAAGGCCTGGGGGATGAGGTCGGCGAGGCGCTCCGTGCGGGTCACGTCGGCGCTGAACTTGGTGACGCTCTCGAAGTGGGCACGCACATCCTGGTAGGCGTTCTTGTAGGCCTGGGCGCCGGAGCGGGCGCCGGTGAAGGCGATGACGGGCGTGGAGGCCTGCCAGGGCTCGGCGAGGCCGGCGGCGAGGTTGGTGGCGCCGGGACCGCCCTGGCTGATGACGATGCCGGGGCGTCCGGCGGCCTTGGCGTAGCCATCGGCCATGTAGCCGGCGGCCTTCTCACCGTGCGTCAGGACGCGGCGCACGCCCGTCCCCTCGAGCATGACGAGCGAGTCGAAGAGGTTCGTGGGAACGAGGAAGATGGCCTCGACGCCGTAAGCGAGCCAGCTCTTCGCGATGTACTCGGAGCCCTTCATGGCGACACCCCCGCGCGAGTCGAGCTCGCGCGGGCAAGCCTACAGCTTCCGGGCCCGCGTCAGACCTCGACGCCGCGCTCGAGGAGGGCGTTCAGGTCCTTGTCCTCGGTGTCGATGAGGGCCTGCACCCACTTGTGGAACATCTGGCCGCCGCCTTCGTTCCGACCGAAGAGGTTGTGGTCCTTGGCGCCGGTCTTGAGGGCGCGCTGCACGCGGAAGCCGGTGTAGTAGTCCTCGTCGCCGACCACGTCGAAGTACATCTTCATGATCTCGGCGTAGCGCTCCTCATCGTCGGGGTCGGGCTCCTCGGGGAGGAGGAAGTTCTGGATGGTGACGGACTCCTCCGGCGACCTGCCGGGGAACATCTGGGAGACCATGAAGGGCGTGGCGCCGCCCTGGCCGTCGTAGGCGGCGGAGCCGCGGCCCCCGGCGATGGAGATGTTGGGGAAGATCGTCCAGATGCCGGGGGTCAGGTCTTCCAGCTGCCACTGGTCCTCGGGGAGGTCGGCGGCGCGGGTGAAGCGGGTGGGGGAGACCATGCGCACGTGGGAGCCCCAGGCGTAGTAGTCGGGCTGGTAGGCGGAGTCGGGGCCGAAGCTGTTCCGGTGGAGGATGGGGATGTGGTAGAGGTCGCGATAGCCGTCATAGGCGACCTTCCAGTTGGGGCCGTCGAGGTTCTGGCGGCCGATCACGTGGCAGTCCGAGAAGCCGAGGTGGTCGAGCATCTCGTCGTAGCCGGCGAGGAAGAGGTCGATGTCGACGTCGGAGGCGGGGTTGAGGGTGACCCAGACGAGGCCGGCGCGCTCGGCGACGGGGAGGGGCGTGAGACCGTAGCAGGACTTGTCGACATCGCCGAAGTTGTCGGAGTCGAAGATGGAGACGAGGTTGCCCTGGAGGTCGTAGCTCCAGGCGTGGTAGGGGCAGCGGAAGCCGCGCGAGTTGCCGGCGCCTTCGTCGACGACGATGGCGCCGCGGTGGCTGCACATGTTGACGAAGGCGCGAACCTCGCCATCGATGTCGCGGGCCATGAGGACGGGCACGCCGCAGACCTCGAGGGAGCGGTAGTCGCCGGGTTCGGGCATCTCGCAGGAGAAGCCGAGCGCGAGCGGCAGCCGCTTGAAGATGCGGTCGACCTCCAGCTGCCAGCGGTCGGGGTCGTAGTAGGCGCTCGTGGGCATCCTGAAGACGTCGTCGGCCAGATCGATGCGATCGGCGGCGAGGTTCTCGACCTCGCGACGGGCCATTTCAATCAACTGTTCCCGGCTCATGGGGCCTCCGGCGGCGGTGGGGCCGCGCGCCCGATTGTACGCAGCGGGAGCGGCGGCGGCGTAGGCTCCCCCCATGGCTTCCCTCGATGTGTTGCTGCACGGGTTCTCGTTCTCGACCAACCAGGGACGGCCCGCGTTCTGCTCGGTGACGCTGGTGGAGTCGGAGGGCCGGTTCATCCTCGTCGATCCGGCGTACGTGGGGCGGCGACAGGAGGTGAGCGCTGCGCTGGAGCGGCGGGGCCTGACGGAGGGGGACATCGACGCGGTGGTGCTGACGCACGCCCACTGGGACCACGCCCAGAACTTCGACTGCTTCGCGGAGGCGCCGGTGCTCCTCCATCCCCGGGAGCGCGCCTACGCCAGCGCACCTCACGAGAACGACTGGGCGACGCCGTACTGGACCGGGCTCGCGCTGGAGACGCATCAGCTGCAAGAGGTGGTGGAGGGAGACGAACTGGCGGCGGGCGTGCGGGTGATCGAGCTGCCGGGGCACTCGGTGGGGAGCATCGGGCTGGTAGTGGAGACGGCGGCGGGGACGGCCCTGGTCTCGGGAGACGCCCTGCACTCCCCGTGGGTACTGGAGTCAGGGCAGCCGCCGATCGTGTTCGGGTCACTCTCGCAAGCACGGGAGAGCGTGGCGAAGGGGCTGCGCGCTGCGGAGGTCATCTACCCCGGGCACGACCGTCCCT
>DAOUID010000085.1:0-2691 GCA_034428315.1 Dehalococcoidia bacterium | reverse complement strand
GCCCGCCCGAACATCACGACGCCCTTGAAGTTCGTGTCCATGATCAGGTCCCAGTCCGAGACGGCCTTCTCCCATTCGTCCGTCACCGGGCTGCTCGTCCAGCGGCCGGCGTTGTTCACGAGCAGGTCGAGCCCGCCCCCCGCTTCCACCGCAGCCGCGACCACACGCTCCACGTCCTCGCGGATGGAGACGTCGGCCACGAGCGCCTGCGCGCTCCCGCCCGCCTCGCGGATGGCGGCCGCGACCTCCAGCACGGTTTCCTGCACGTCGCAGAGGGTGACGGTGGCCCCCTCCTCGGCCAGGACCTCCGCGAAACCCGCGCCGATTCCCCCGGCCGACCCCGTCACGATCGCCGATTGTCCGTCCAGCAGCCCGCTCATGCCTGCGCCTCCGAGTAGATGTAGAGCGAGCCCGGCGGCGGCAGCTCGATCGGGTGCCCCACGGCGATGTTGATGTTGTTCCCCGTGCGTCCCGCCGGCCCCTCGTCGATGAGCTCGATCATCAGCTCCGCCACGTCCTCCGCCCGCATCGCGTTGTCGAGGATGCCCGAGCCCGGGTTCTGCTCGTGTAAGGTCCGCACCATGTGCGAGTCCGTCGCTCCCATGCAGAGGCCGTTCACGCGGACGTTGTGCTCTCGCAGCGCCTTCGACCACGGGATCGTGAACCCGTTGATACCCCACTTCGAGGCGTCGTACAGGTCCATGTCGGGACCACCGCCCGTCGGACGCGGCCCCTGGTCCCTCCAGGTGCAATCGGGCGCGTCGTCGCAGCCACGTTGGTAGGGCGTGCCGCACGTCGCGATGTGGTCGCTGGCGATGTGCACGATGTTGCCGCCCCCGCCCGCGATCATGTGCGGGATCACCGCCCGCCCAAACAGGAACACCCCCTTTAGGTTGGTGTTCACCACGAAGTCGTAGTCGTCCAGCGTCTTGTCGAGGTCGTCGGTGGCCGTGCTTGCCCGCCAGACGCCGGCGTTGCTCACGAGCACGTCCACCCCGCCGAAGCGCTCGACGTGCCCGTCGACCACCCGCCGCACGTCCTCAACCACGCCCACGTCCGCCACGAAGGCCTGCGCCTCAACGCCCGCCGCCTCCAGCGCCGGGACGAGGTCGTGCACCTCCTCGCGCACGTCGCACACCGTCACGCTGGCGCCTTCGCCCGCGAGCGCCCGGGCGAAGGCGTTGCCCAGCCCCAGCGCCGCTCCGGTCACGATCGCCGATTGCCCTGGTAAACGTCCGGGCATGATCCCTCCCGCCGCACGGCTGTACGATGCGCGCCATGATAGCCAGCCCGCAGGCCTTCCGGAGAGGCTCCTTCCGCCTCCCGCCGCTGCGCGACGCCATCGCCCGGCTCTTCGAGCCGCGCCTCGTCATCCGCCGCAGCCTGCGCGTCGAGGCCCCGCCCGCCGCCGTGTGGGAGGCGCTCATCGACCTGCCTCGCTGGCCCGAGCGCGACCGCTACATCCGCTGGATACGCCCCCTCGGCGACCCACCGCCGTCCGATGGCCGCTGGTGGGTCGTGGGCAGGCGCTACCGCGAGCAGGTCCGCCGCGGACCCTTCCTGCCCGTCTTCAAGCTGACGGTCGTAGAGGCCGAGGAGCCTCGCCGCATCGCCTGGCGCGCGCGCTACCTCTGGGTCGATGCCACCCATGCCTGGGAGGTCGAGCCCTCGAACGGGAGCGCCATCCTCTTGAGCGAGGAATCGTTCACCGGCCCGCGCGGCATCATGGCCATCGCCCGCATCGTCTTCCGCCTCTTCGACGTCGAGCGCATGACCGACCGCCAGCTCGAGTTCATGGCCGGGGACGTGGCGACTGGTGAATAGCGGCTAGTGAATGGTGGCTGGTCCCCTCCCCCCTTTCGGACCGTGCCTCCTCCAGCCGCGAGCGACTAATCACTAGCCACTAACCACCAGCCACTACCCGCTACTCCCGTCCAAAGTGGTAGACGGGGTCGTCGCGGTCGCGGCGTCCGTACTGCGTTTCCGGCGACCGGGCCCCGTGCTCGCCCGCTACCGGGTCGTCGCGGCTCCAGTCGATCACGATCTGGCGCTCCGCGATGCGCCACTCCCCGTCGCGCCGCTCGAAGCGGTCCACGTAGCGCAGCCCCGTCACGCTGTCGTGGTCGGGAGCCCCGTCCGTTCCCGCGATGCGGTGCCACGCCTGGCAGTACGTCTCGGTGTGCGCCACGTCCCCGTCGAGCTCCACGTGCGTGTTCCCCAGGAAATGCTGGGTCGTCTCGAAGCGGGGCAGCACCTCGTTCAGGAAGTCGATGAACCCGTCGATGTCGCCCTTGTAGCCACCGTGGTCGTCGTACGCGTCGGGGTGGTAGACCGTCCGCAGCATCTCCATGTCGAAGCGGTCGATAGCGCGCGCGTAGCGGGTCAGGATGTGCGTGATCGCGCGCTCGTCGGCGGCGTCCCGGATTGCGTCGTCGCTGCTCATGGCGGCGCGATTCTGACCCCTCCCCCCGCGCCCCACAACCCCGCCGCTCCACCAGGTGGAGGTAGGGCGGGGACCAGCCACCAGTCACCAACCACCAGCCACCACTGATACGCTCCCGCGATGCCCGGGCCCGATCCCTACGCCGTCGACGCCGCCTGGTACGACGCCATCCACGGCGAGGGCGGCGACGACCTCACCTTCTGGCTGCCCTTCGCCGCCGAGCACGGCGGTCCCGTCCTTGAGGTGGG
>DAOUID010000084.1:0-4584 GCA_034428315.1 Dehalococcoidia bacterium | reverse complement strand
CTACCGCCTCGACCTCCTGCACGGGCGCATGTCCGGTCGGCAAAAGGACGAGGTCATGGGGCGCTTCGGCTCGGGCGAGACGCAGGTGCTCGTCTCAACGAGCGTCGTGGAGGTCGGCATCGACGTGCCCAACGCCACGACCATCGTCATCGAGGGCGCCGAGCGCTTCGGCCTCAGCCAGCTCCACCAGTTCCGGGGGCGCGTCGGGCGTTCCGACCGGCAGGGCTACTGCCTCCTCTTCAGCAGCGATGAGGATCCGAGCCCCGAGGCCCAGAACCGGCTCCGCGCCATGGAACGCACCACCGACGGCTTCGAGCTAGCGGAGGTCGATCTCGAGATGCGCGGCGAGGGGGAGGCCTGGGGCATGGCCCAGAGCGGCGGCAACGCCATGCTCCGCGTCGCCCGCGTCACCGACCGCGATCTGCTCACCGACGCCCGCGCGATGGCCCGCCGCATCCTCGAGCGCGACCCGCTCCTGCAGAAGCCCGAGCATCGCGGCGTCGCCGCCAACGCCAAACCCTTCCTCGAGTCCACCACCGAGGCTAACTGACGGTCAGGCCGGCCGCCCCTCCCGGAACGCTGCCGTCAGCCGGGCCTTCTCTTCCGCGGGCAGGTACTTCACCGCCTCCCGGAAGGTCACGCCCGAGGCCCGTCCCGTGCGCGGCGCCAGCCACTCGACGACGAGCTCCGGACGCTTCTTGCTGACCTCGCGCAGCACCCACCCGATCACCTTGCGGATGAAGAACTCGCGCTCCTCCAGCATCGTGTCGGCGTAGCCCGCGAACCGCTCGAAGTCGCCGCCACCCCGCCGGAGCGCGGGCAGCAGGCTCAGCATCGCCTGGCGCCGCACCCAGAAGTCCTCGTCTTCCGCCCAGCGGTCCAGCGTCGCCACCAGCTCCGGGTAGCGCTCCACCAGCGGCCCGAGCACGCTGATCGAGAGCGTGTCGAGCAGCGCCCACGTCTGCGCCTCGCGCACGAACCGCTCCAGCGTCCCCAGGTCTTCTGCCTCCAGCAGCTCGATGCGCACCCGCAGCGCATCGATGGCCGCCAGCCGCAGGTCGTAAACGCCCGCGTCCCACAGGCGTTCGGCCAGCGCCACCAGCTCTCCGCGTTCGGTCACCGGGTGCGCCCGCAGCGCCGCCTTCGTCGTGCTCCGAACCACGGGGACGCGCGCTCCCAGGTACTCCAGCTTGATCCGCGGGCCCGGCGGGTCGGGGATGTGCTTCTCCCGGTCCGCCTGCTGCCCGAGTCCGACTCGAGGGTTGCCCTGCGCCCGCAGCTCCCGCTCGATCTCCGTCGCAATCGCCTCGACCGACACCGCTCTTTACCCGCCCTTCCTCGCCATACACGGCTCGTCGGTGGCTGCGCTACCATCGAATGCATGAAGGTCTTCGGTGAGCCTGAGCAGGGTGGTCACGAGCGCGTGCTCTTCGCCCAGGATTGCGAGTCGGGCCTTAAGGCGATCATCGCGGTCCACTCTACCGTCCTTGGACCGGCCCTCGGCGGCACACGCTTCTACGCTTACGACTGCGAGGACGACGCCCTCGCCGACGTGCTCCGTCTCTCGCGGGCCATGACCCGCAAGAACGCCGCTGCCGGCCTCGACCACGGCGGCGGGAAGGGCGTCATCATCGGCGACCCCCGCACCCTCAAGTCCGAGCGGTTGCTCCGCGCCTACGGCCGCGCCATCGAGTCGCTCGGCGGCGCCTACGTCACCGCCGAGGACGTGGGCACCACGATCGCCGACATGGAGGTGATCGGCCGCGAGACCCGGCACGTCACCGGCACCGCGCGCGACATCGGCGGCTCCGGCGACCCCTCGCCCACCACCGCCCTCGGGCTCGTCGCCGCCATGTGCGGAACGTCCCGCTTCCTCTGGGACTCGAGCGACCTCTCCGGCCGGCACGTTGCCATCCAGGGCGTCGGCAAGGTCGGCGGCGCCTTCGCGCGCATGCTTGCCGCCCTTGGCGCGCGCCTCACGATTGCCGATGTGAACGAGAAGGCCGTCCAGGCGCTGGCCGGCGAGCTCGGCGCGGATATCGCCGATCCCGCCGCCATCCACGCGGTCGAGTGCGACGTGTTCGCTCCCTGCGCCCTCGGCGGCGCCCTCAACCCTGAGACCGTTCCCGAGTTGCGCTGCGCCGCCGTCGTCGGGAGCGCCAACAACCAGCTCGCCGATGACGGGCTTGCCTCCGATCTGGCGGCCCGCGGCATCCTCTACGTCCCCGACTTCATCGTGAACGCCGGCGGTGTCATCAACCTCGCCGAGGAGGTCGGCCGCGAGTACCAGCTCGAGCGCGCCAACCGGCGCGTGCACGCCATCGAGGGGACGGTTACCGACCTGCTCGCGCGCGCCCGCGAAGCAGGCGCCACGCCGCTCGACGAGGCGATCGCCCTCGCCGATCGGCGCATCCGCGAGGTCGGCGGCCTGCCCGCGCCGGTCGGCCACTAGCCTGGCGCTGTCTCCGGAGCCCCCTAACCCTGTGTCTGCTATAGTGAATGAGGCCAATCCCTTGGGAGAGGTGGGCGCGTTGCCCGCCTTTTTTGTTGAACAATCATGAAGAACGACTTTCTGCTTGCGATCAGCCAGCTGGCCGCGGAAAAGAACCTCGCCCGCGAGGTCATCTTCCAGGCGGTCGAGGCCGCGCTTGCCTCCGCCTACCGTCGCGATGGCGAGGAGGGGCCCGAGGTGCACGTCCGCATCTCCGGCGAAACCGGCGACATCAGCGCCTTCATCCAGAAGACCGTCGTTCGCAAGGTCGAGGACACGAACCTCGAGATGGACCTCGAAGAGGCCCGGCGCTACAAGGCCGACGCCCGCATCGACGACATCCTGGAGTTCGAGGTCAAGCCTCCCGAGAACGCCGGCCGCATAGCCGCCCAGACCGCCAAGCAGGTCGTCCTCCAGCGCCTGCGCGAGGCCGAGCGCGGCGCGATTTACGAGGAGTACGCCGACAAGCAGGGCGAGGTTCTGCTTGCCACCGTTCAGCGAGTCGAGAACCGCCAGGCCACGGTTGAGATCGGGCGTGGCACCGAGGCCCTCCTGCCCGGCAGCGAGATGGTTCGGAACGAGCACCTCCGCGCCGGCCAGCGCGTCAAGGTGCTCCTCCTTGAGGTGAACGATGAGGTCAAGGGTCCGCAGGTCATCGTCAGCCGCGGCCACCGTCTCCTCCTCCGCCGCCTGCTCGAGGTCGAGGTCCCCGAGATCGCCCAGGGCCGCGTCGAGGTCAAGGCCATCGCCCGCGAGGGCGGCCACCGCAGCAAGGTCGCCGTCCACGGTCGCGCCGCCAGCGTGGACCCCATCGGCGCCTGCGTCGGCATGCGCGGCTCTCGCATCCAGAACGTGGTCAACGAGCTCGGCGGCGAGCGCGTCGACATCATCAAGTGGGATCCCGACCCCGTGGAGTTCGTGACCAACGCCCTCAGCCCCGCCCAGGTCGTCGAGGTCCGGCTCGACGATGACTCTCGCGAGGCCGTCATCGTCGTTCCCGACTCCATGCTGTCGCTCGCCATCGGCAAGGAGGGCCAGAACGCCCGCCTCGCCGCCAAGCTTTCCGGCTATCGCATCAGCATTCGCAGCCAGTCAGGCGCCGAGCGCGATGACGAAGGCGCCGCCATCGTCGAGGCGCCCGCTGCCTTCGATGCGTTCCCTCCGGGCACCGAACCCGACCTCGACATTCTCCAGCTCCCCGACGAGCCGCTCCCGCCCATCGAGATCGAAGTACCGCGTCCGGCTGCGGCGGTCTCTGTGCCCGCCGCGGCCGCCGTGGCCTCCGAGGAACCGGCTGCCCTGGGAGAGGCGTCGCAAGAAGAGGACGTGCTCTTCCCTGCCGCGCTTGCCGAGATGGAGGTCCCCGACGAGGAGACCCGCGAGGCCGAGGACTACGGCGAGGAGGAGTTCGACGAGGACGAGGGCGAGGAGTACCAGGTCCCCACCCTCGTCGTGCCCGAGGAGCGCCCAACGGCCATCCGCTTCGCCGAAGACGTGCTGCCCGCCCGCGAGGAGGAAGACCAGCCCAAACGCCGCCGCCGCCGCGGCCCGCGCGTCGAAGAGGACGACCTCGAGGACGACATCGACTACTCCGGCCGGATCCACTGAGGACCGCCATGGCAGCCGCCCGTCGTGAGCCGCAGCGCACCTGCATCGGCTGCCGCGAAGTCGCCGGCAAGCGCCAGTTCGTACGCATTGTGCGCGCCGCGGAAGGCGGCCTCGCCATTGAATCCCGGGGTGAGCGCCTCGCCGGACGGGGCGCCTACCTGCACAGCAGCCGCGTCTGTTGGGAGCGTGCGCTCGAAGGCGCTACCATAGGCAGGGCCCTGAGAATGTCCCCCAATTCCGCCGATATCGAGGGCCTCAGGCGTCACCTCGACACCATTCCCGTCAGCAGCGCGGAGGAAGCATGACAGCCCGACAGTCATCCGGTCCGCGCTCCGTCACGCTCCCCGAGGCGATCACCGTCAAGGGCCTGAGCGAGCGCCTCGGCATCTCCCCCATCGAGGCCATCAAGCGCCTCATGACGCACGGCGTCATGGCCGCCATGAACGACACCATCGACTACGAGACGGCTGCCATCGTCTCCTCGG